>JAUHYK010000051.1 GCA_030426465.1 Alphaproteobacteria bacterium | reverse complement strand
CAACTCGACACTCTGAGGGCCGAAGGCAACTATCGCATCTTCGCGCATCTGGAACGCTGCCGTGGGGAATTCCCGCGCGCCGCGAGCCATGTCGCGGACACGCCCGACAAGATCACCGTCTGGTGCTCGAACGACTATCTGGGCATGGGCCAGCATCCGGCGGTCGTGCGGGAAATGGTCGACACGATCGAAGCCTGCGGCACCGGCGCCGGCGGTACCCGCAACATATCCGGCACCAATTGTCATCACCTGGCGCTGGAAGCCGAACTGGCCGACCTGCACGGCAAGGACGCGGTGCTGCTGTTCACGTCCGGATATGTGTCGAACTGGGCAGCCCTGACGACGCTGGGCAGCCGCATCGAAAATGCGGTGATCCTGTCGGATGCCGGCAACCACGCCTCCATGATAGAAGGCATCCGCCAGTCCCGCGCGGACAAGGTGATCTGGAAGCACAACGACTGGCGCGATCTGGACCGCAAGCTCGCCGCCACCGGCGACCGGCCCAAGATCGTTGCCTTTGAATCCGTCTATTCGATGGATGGCGACATCGCGCCGTTGAAAGAGATTTGCGATCTCGCCGAACGCTATAATGCTTTCACCTATCTCGACGAAGTGCATGCGGTGGGTCTTTACGGCCAGCGCGGCGGCGGTGTGTCAGAACGCGATGGCGTTGCGCACCGCATCGACATTATCGAAGGCACACTGGGTAAGGCGATTGGCGTGATGGGCGGTTACATCGCCGCAAACGCCGACATTATCGATGCAATCCGTTCTTATGCGTCAGGTTTTATTTTCACGACGGCGCTCTCGCCGGTCCTCGTCGCCGGCGCGCTCGCCAGCGTAGAGACCCTGAAAGCGTCAAACCATTTGCGCGAGCAGCATCAGGAGCGCGCGGCGCATCTGAAAAAACTGCTCGCCGATGAAGGCCTCCCGGTGATGGACTCGGTGAGCCATATTGTGCCGGTGAAAGTTGGCGATCCGGTGCAGTGCAAGCGCGTTTCCGATTACCTGCTTGAAGAGCACAATATCTATGTGCAGCCCATCAACTATCCGACCGTGCCCAAGGGAACGGAGCGCTTGAGGTTTACGCCAACGCCGCTGCATACGGATGATCACATGGGCGATCTCATCAAGGCTCTCGACGATGTCTGGACAGCGCTAAAACTCAAACGCGCCGCCTGACTCACGACGGACTGATAGGCGACGCCTGATCGGCGAAGGCTTGACCGCAATCACTTATCGCGACGAATAATAGCCGCCGGAATAGCGCACATATTCGCGCGCCTTTCCGCTTTCGATCATCAGCGCTGTCACGTCGCGGCCATCGTTGAGGAAGCATTGGCCGACAATCCGGTCATAGCGGTCAATGTCGATCTCTTTACAAGTGACGCGCTGACCATGGGCGATTTCACGCAAGGCGCGGGTGGCGGCGTTGCCGCCTTTTTCGCTCCGCTCCGGCGCATCAAGGCCCCAGAGGCGAATGCGCGTTTCTACGCTGTTGAGATAAAAGGTGTCGCCATCGATGACCCTGGTGACCGTGCCCTCATATTGTTTGGGGGTTGCAAAAGCGTTTGGCGCCGTGCTCGCGGCAGCCCAGGCGAGCGGGATCGCAAGAGCGAGCGTTAGCGCGCTGGAGCGAAGCTTCATTGCCTTTTTGGGCCTTGTCGGGGCTTTGCCTTTAGCGGCGGCCTTTGCGGCCGCCGGTTTGCGGGCTGGTTTTCTGGGGCGCATCACGCAACTCGCACCTGGCTTTCTCACTAATCGGTAATGTTAGGGAGCGGCTGTTACGCGGGAATTAAGGAATTAGTTACGAATTGACTGAGTTCAGGGGCGCGCGCACTCGGCTTCAGGGCCGGGCAGTCTTGATAAAACCGGCGCGGAGGAGGCGCTCTCTCCACTTTGTGTCGGGCATCGATATTCCTTATAGATTTTGAACTTCGTAACCGTTTCAACTCCAGACCAGCGTCAATTCCATCCACCCGCACTGATGCAAGATAAAGAACAGGCATCCGCTCTAATCGATCGTGCATTCGCCGCGCACCAGTCTGGCGATATGGCGAGCGCCCGGATGTATGGCGAAAAGGCTTTGCAACTGCAGGCCGATTATCCCGATGCGCTGCACCTTCTTGGATTGGTGGCGTGGTCGGAAAAAAACATCGAAAAGGCGTTGGCGTTTATTGAACGCGCTGTGGACCTTGATCCGGATGAACCCATTTTTCGGATCAACGCCGCCGCAATTCATGAAAAGCGCAACGATTTTCAGCGAGTGGTGGAGCATCTTCGGATGGCGGCGCAGCGCGCGCCCGGTGATGCAACCATAAGATTGCGCCTCGCCCGAGCGGAGGTGAACATTGGCGATAACAAATCGGCAGCCGAAAGCTATGAAATCCTATGCCGCCTGACGCCCGACCGCGCCGATGCATTCGCGGGGCTGATCAGATCGAAACTGCTTACCGGCGCTCCAGCGGAGGCTTTTCAGGCAGCGGAGGCGGCGCTGCAAAAATGGCCGGGCGACGCGTCAATGCTGAAGCTGTGTTGCGCGGCGGCGATCGAAATGCGCAATTGGCGAGCGCTTTTTGACATCTCGGCCTTGTGGCGCCGGGCCGATCCCGACGATCTGAATGCGTGCCGCAGCCTCGCCCATGCCTACACCCAGCTTCGTGATGCGCCCAAAGCGCGCGATGCGTTCAAACCGGTTATCAAGGTTGCAAATCCCACGGTCGCAGACCTTGCCGCCTATGCGAGATACTGTCTTGCAGCTTTTGATTACCCCGAAGCAGAACACGTTCTGGGGCAAGCGCAAAAGCTGGAGCCGGATTATGCAGAACTTCAATTTGCGCAGGCCCGGTACGATCTTTTTACCGGCGATATCGAAAAATCGGAGCGCCATTTCCTGCGCGCAATTGAGCTGAACCAGGATTTCCCGCAGTCTTACGTCTATCTGGTTTCAATCAGAAACGGCGATATCGACGACGCAATGCTGGCCCATATGCAGCGCATGGCGGACGATCCCCAAAAGCCAAAGGAACACAGAGCGGCGCTTTACCTGGCTATTGGGTCTGCGCTGCATCGGCGCGGCGATTATCCAGAAGCGATGCAAGCCTATTCAAAGGGCAATGCATTGACTGCCGAGCAACTCAAACTGGAAGGCGGTCTTTACGACCGGGCACGAGCGGAAAAGGAGCGCCGGCGCGATCTTGCGTTTTTCAAGACTGGTCCCGCGCCGTCGGTCGGACAGAAGGCGCCCGCCAAGCCAATCTTTATTCTCGGCGCGCCGCGATCCGGGACCACACTGATTGAAAGCGTTCTCGCCGCTCATCCCGAGGCGTTCGGCGCCGGAGAGCTGGCCGCTCTGCCGGTCATTCACGATGCAGCGGTGGCCTGGGCGGGGCGGGCAGGTGTTGAGACTTTCGAGGACATTCCCGAAGAGCAACGCATGGCATGGCGTGATGAATACTTTGCCGCGTGGCCTGCAATCGGAGAGAAAAAATACGTTATCGACAAACAGCCCATGAACATCCGTTCCGTTGGGCTGATCAAGGCGCTCTTCCCGGAGGCGGCGTTGGTTCATATTCGCCGAAACCCAATTGAAACCTGTTTTTCGATTTTCCGGAATGACTTCAGCAATGGTTGGCCTTTTGCGTGCAGCCTCACGGATACGGCTCATTATTACGGAGAATACGCCCGCCGAATGGAGCACTGGCGCCGTGAGCTGAATGATGACGTGCTGCTCGTTCAATATGAGGACTTCGTTGAAAATTTTGAGACGCGCGCGCGAGCGCTGATTGCACATTGCGGCCTTGGCTGGTCCGATGCGTGTCTGGAATTTCACAAAACGCCGCGTCCGGTGGCGACATTCAGCGCGGCGCAGGTCCGCTCGCCGCTGGCGCGCAATAAGGACCAGGCTCTAGAGCGCTATGACGATCTTCTGGCGCCGCTGGTCGCCGCGCTGGAGGAGGCCCGAGTTGACCTCACCACGGGCGCCTATCTTGACGAGGCCTAGCCAGCCCGTCCCGGTTTCGCGAAAAGCGGGCGAATTCAAGCCGGTTCAGGGCTCTCAGGGCGTGGGTGTCGCGCACTAGCCCTTTAATCATCGAGGCACTATGTAGTGCCGCAAATGAGCAATTTGCTGGACATATCGACTATCGACGCGCCGCGGATCGACCTCGGCGTACCTCAGGGTGCGCGCGTGGTCGTCGCTATGTCGGGCGGCGTAGACTCATCGGTGACGGCGGCGCTGGCGAAGCTGTCCGGCTATGACGTTGTGGGCGTCACTCTCCAGCTTTACGATCATGGCGTCGCCATTCAGAAAAAAGGCGCCTGCTGCGCGGGTCAGGATATTCAGGACGCCCGCCGCGTCGCCGAGGCCATGGGCTTTCCGCATTACGTCCTCGATTACGAAAACCGGTTTTCCGAAGCGGTGATGGAAGATTTCGCCGACACCTATCTCGCCGGGGCGACGCCGATCCCCTGCGTGCGCTGTAATGAGCGGGTGAAGTTCAAGGACCTGCTTGAAACTGCGCGCGATCTTGGCGGGGCGGCGATGGCGACGGGACATTATATCCGCCGCGTAGAAGGTCCGGATGGGCCCGAGCTTCGCCGCGCCCATGACGCGTCGAAAGACCAGAGCTATTTTCTGTTCTCCACCACCAAAGAGCAACTTGATTACTTACGCTTCCCCCTTGGCGAGATGCCGAAATCCGAAGTGCGCCGCATCGCCGGCGAGCTTGGCCTCGTCGTCGCCGACAAGCCGGACAGCCAGGACATCTGTTTCGTGCCGGAAGGTAAATACGCCAGCGTCGTTGAGCGGCTTCGCCCCGGCGCCGCCGAGCCCGGTGAGATTGTGCATGTGGACGGGACAGTGCTCGCGCGCCATCAGGGCGTCATCCATTATACGGTCGGCCAGCGCCGCGGCCTTGGCGTCGCGGCGGCCGATCCGCTTTATGTGGTGCGTCTCGATCCGGCGAAGCGCGAGGTCATCGTGGGCCCGCGAGAAGCGTTGATGGTCAGCCGTATCGCCTTGAAGGACGTGACCTGGCTCGGCGACGGTGAAGGCGAGACAGCGGCCCGCGAAGGCGCAGAAATCGCAGTGAAAGTTCGCTCCACAAGGCCGCCCGCGCCGGCGCGCCTCGTGTGGGAGGAAGCCAGCCCAACGGGTTGGGCGGTGGAGCTTGCAACGCCGGAAGAAGGCGTCGCGCCGGGGCAGGCTTGCGTCTTCTATACGCCGGACGCGGCCCATAGCCGGGTGCTCGGCGGCGGCTGGATCGCCGCGACGAAAGCAGCCGCGTGATGCTTATCCGCAAAATCGCATCTGCCGATGAAGAGGCATGGCATCGCTTGTGGGAAGACTATCTTGATTATTACAAGATGGAGCTGCCGCAGGCTCATGCCGACAGGCTTTTCCACAGCCTGACCGAGGGTGAGCCCTATTTCGGCTTTGTAGCGGAGCAAGGCGGCGAGGTGATTGGCTTCGTTCACGGCTTGCCACATCCATCGACATGGTCCGAGACAGGTTACTGTTATCTTGAGGATCTTTTCGTGGACGGCGATGCTCGCGGAAGCGGCGCCGGTCGCGCGCTCATCAATGCTGTCTATGACGAAGCGAAAAGCAGAGGGCTATCGCGGGTCTACTGGCACACCGACAAAGGCAATGAAACCGCGCGTAAACTCTATGATAAGGTTGCAACCTTAAGCGACTTCGTCCACTACCGGATGGATTGAGTTTGCTGCGCGGGGCGTATGATGGCGAAGAAGCTTTATGATTGTGTCAAGTGTTCGGCTTATTGCTGTTCCTACACGCATATACCGGTGAACAAGGCGGACATTAAACGGCTCGCCAAGTTTCACGGCATTTCGGAAGAAAAAGCCGAAAGAAAGTTCACCAAAAAAGGTGACAAGGAAAATCCGCGGGTCATTCGCCATACGGATGATGAGCATTTCGTGACGTCCTGCATGTTCCTCGACAAGGATACGCGCAATTGCACCATCTATGAAGGGCGCATGAAGATCTGCCGCGAATTTCCGACTCAAAAGCGCTGCGGCTATTATGAGTTCCTGAAATGGGAGCGCGAAGTTCAGGACGATCCGGACTGGATCGCCACGACGGACTAGGGCGTCATGGCCGAGGCGGTTGACGCGGTCGTTATCGGCGCAGGCGTCATCGGCCTTGCCATCGGGCGCGCACTCGCACGCGCCGGGCGCGAGATTTTCATCCTTGAAAAGAATAGCGCCTTCGGCGAGGAGACCTCTGCGCGCAATTCCGAAGTCATTCACGCGGGCATTCAATACAAACCCGGCGGTGTACGCGCCTCGCTGGCGGTCAAGGGCCGCGACGCGCTTTATGCTTTTTGCGCGGCGCATAATGTCAATCATTCCCGCTGCGGCAAGCTGTTGGTGGCGACCAGCGCGGACGACATTCCAAAACTTGCCGCGCTGAAGGAAAACGCCGAAAAGAACGGCGTTGATGACCTTGCCATTATCAGCGCAGAAGATGCGGCGGCGCTAGAGCCGGGGCTGAAGTCTTACGGCGCCATCCTCTCGCCTTCATCCGGCATTGTCGACAGTCACGGGCTCATGCTCGCGCTGTTGGGTGAAGTCGAAAACCACGGCGGCGCGCTGGCGCTGTCTTCGCCGGTGCTGGGCGGGCGTGTTGTTGAAGACGGTATCGAACTTGATGTTGGCGGCGCCGATCCTGTGACGCTGAAAGCAAAAACAGTCGTCAATTGCGCCGGGCTCTGGTCGGATCGTGTTGCGCGATCTATCAACGGCGTTCCCGACGAAACCATCCCGCATTTGAAATACGGCAAGGGCCAGTATTTCACCTATGCCGGCAAGGCGCCGTTTTCGCGGCTGATCTATCCGTTGCCAGCGCCGGACAGCCAGGGCGTTCACTACACCCGCGATCTCGGGGGGCAGGGCAAACTCGGGCCGGACCTGAAATACATTGATACGAATACGGATTATTCTGTGGATGAAACCCGGCGCAGCGTGTTCGCCGCGGCGGCGCGAAAGTTCTGGCCTGATATCGACGAAGAAAAACTCCAGCCGGGTTACGCGGGTATCCGTCCAAAACTGAAAGGCCCCGGGGAAGAGGGGGATTTCCTTTTCTCGACGCCCGAAATTCATGGCGTGTCTTGTTACCTTGGCCTTTACGGCATCGAATCACCGGGGCTCACCACTTCGCTCGCCGTCGCTGATCACGCCGCGGCCCTTGTCTCGTCGATGGCGCGGTGACGGGGTAATCGGCCGGTAAAACCGGCTTTCAGAAATAGCCTTGCGGGAGCGGGTGCTCCCCGCTATAGACCTCCGCTCGCGGCGGGCGCGGCTATAGCGCCCCGGACCCTATGGCGGGGTAGCTCAGTTGGTGAGAGCGCAGGATTCATAACCCTGAGGTCGGCAGTTCAAATCTGCCTCCCGCTACCAATCCTTCATAAAAACCACCCCCGGCCCAAGCACGCCTCTCAGGGCTTTCTTCTGTCATTCAGGAAAATTTAGGTGCAGCGCAGAAAAACGCGCTTTCCAATCATATAAGGATATGTTTATATCCTGATGGTATATATGGTATATGTACTAACAGGATAAAAATAGTCGTAAAAACAGTGAATTGGGTCGCTGCACATGAATCAGCCAGAGATTTCCTTCGAATTATTCCCGCCCAAGCGGCCCGATGGCGCGCCAAAAGTCCTTAATGTGGCGAGAGAACTGGCTGCGCTTGGCCCGGACTTTATTTCCGTGACCTATGGGGCGGGGGGCTCGTCCCGGGATCGGACGCTGGGCGTTACTGCTGCGTTGGCGGGGGAGGCTCCGGCTGCCGGGCATATTACGTGCGTCGGCGCCTCCCGCGCTGAAATCGATCAGGTGCTTAAAGATTATTGGTCCTCGGGCGTTCGCCGCATCGTGGCCCTGCGCGGCGACCCGGTTGAGGGGATCGGCGCGCGCTATGAGCCCCATAAAAATGGGTACGCTTATGCGGCCGATCTTGTCGCCGGCGCGAAAGCGGTCGCCGATTTCGATATTTCCGTCGGCTGTTATCCAGAGACCCACCCGGAAGCGCGGGGGCTTCAGGATGAGCTTGAAAACCTGAAACGCAAATTCGACGCCGGCGCCGACCGAGCGTTGACGCAATTCTTTTTCGAGCCGGAAGTCTTTTTGCGCTACCGCGATGCGGCGGCGGATTTCGGCATTAGTAAACCCATTACACCAGGCATAATGCTGCAATCGAATTTTAACGGGCTGCAAAAAATCGCCCGACTGTGCGGCGCATTCACCCCGCTTAAAGTCATGCAGGCTTATGAAGCTTGCGGCGGCGACGCTGAGGCGCGCGATCGCGCAACGGTGGAGATCGCAACGTCGATCTGCGCGCGGCTCGCCAGCGAGGGCGTTGAGACTTTCCATTTCTACGTCATGAACCGCGCGCCGCTCGCGATTGAGGTTTGCCGCAATCTTGGCGTCGGCAAGGACAGGAGAGCCGCATGAGCGACCGCCAGAAAAGAATAGCCGCCCTGAAACAGGCCGCGAAGAACCGCATTCTCATTCTCGATGGCGGCTGGGGCGCGATGATCCAGCGAAAGGGTCTTGAAGAAGCTGATTTCCGCGGTGATCGCTTCGCTGATTATCAGGGCCACATGAAGGGCAACAATGACATTCTATGTCTTACACGTCCTGACGTCGTCACAGACTTGCATGACACATTCTACGCCGCCGGCGCCGACATTTCCGAGACCAACACCTTTTCGTCGACGGTGATCGCGCAGGCTGATTACGATCTCGGCGCTACGGAAGTCGTCGACATCAATCGCGAGGGCGCGCGTCTCGCCCGCGCATCCGCCGACGCCTGGACAGCCAAAGAGTCTGATAAACCGCGCTTCGTTGCAGGCTCCATCGGGCCCTTGAACAAGATGCTTTCCATGTCGCCGGATGTGAACGATCCGGGTGCGCGCGCCGTCACCTTTGACGAAGTTTACGACGCCTACCGGATGCAGATCGAAGCGCTGAATGAAGGCGGCGTCGATATGTATCTGATTGAAACAATCACCGACACCTTGAACTGCAAAGCGGCGTTGAAGGCGATCATGGATCTCGAAGCCGACGGGTTGGAGGCGTTGCCGATCTGGATTTCCGGCACCATCACCGACCGATCCGGGCGAACGCTTTCCGGTCAAACGGTGGAGGCGTTCTGGAATTCGGTGCGCCACGCCAAGCCTTTTGCGGTGGGTTTGAACTGCGCTCTCGGCGCCGATCTCATGCGCCCGCATATCGCGACGCTGGCGCGGATTACAGACACGCTTGTCGCCGCTTACCCCAATGCAGGCCTGCCAAACGCTTTCGGTGAATATGAAGAAACGCCCGAGGCGACATCGGCGATGCTTGGCGAGTGGGCGCAAAGCGGCCTCGTCAATATTCTTGGCGGCTGTTGCGGCGCCACGCCCGAACATATCGCCGCCATCGCCAATGCTGCGCAGGGCGCAGCCCCTCGTGAAATTTCCGAACGCCCGCGCGCCATGCGCCTGTCGGGCCTTGAACCTTTTGAGGTCGCCTGACCCATGTCTGAACAAACAGCCACTTTCATCAATATCGGTGAACGCACCAACGTCACCGGCTCCGCAGTCTTCCGCAAGATGATCACCGAAGGGCGCTACGCCGATGCGGTGGAGGTCGCCCGCCAACAGGTGGAGAACGGCGCGCAGATCATCGACGTCAATATGGATGAGGGGATGCTCGACGGCGCGCTCGCCATGCGGACGTTTTTGAATCTGATCGCCGCAGAGCCCGACATCGCTCGTGTGCCAGTGATGATCGACTCATCGAAATGGGACGTGATCGAAACGGGCCTGAAATGCGTGCAGGGCAAGGCGATCGTTAATTCGATTTCCCTCAAGGAGGGCGAAGAGCTGTTCCTGAAACAGGCGCGCGAAATCCTGTCTTATGGCGCCGCGACCGTGGTCATGGCGTTTGACGAGAAAGGCCAGGCTGAGACGGCCGACGAAAAACTGCGCATCTGCCAACGCGCTTATGATCTCCTGACCGAGAAAGTCGGTTTTCCGCCCGAGGACATTATCTTCGATCCGAATATTTTCGCGGTCGCCACCGGCATTGAAGAACACAATGATTACGCCCGCGCGTTTATTGACGCGGCGGGTCGCATTCGCGAGGCGATGCCCGGTGTGCATGTCTCCGGCGGTCTTTCCAATGTGTCCTTTTCATTCCGCGGTAATGAACCGGTCCGTCGGGCCATGCATTCTGTATTTCTCTACCATGCGATCAAGGCCGGGCTGAACATGGCCATCGTAAATGCCGGTCAGCTCGACATCTATGACGACATTGAGCCGGAGCTGCGTGAGCGTGTTGAGGATGTCATCCTCAATCGCCGTGACGATGCGACGGAGCGCCTTCTGGAGATCGCCGAACGCTATCGCGGCCAGAAGGGGCAGGTGCAGGAAAAGGATCTCGCCTGGCGTGAAAAGCCCGTGCGTGAACGCCTCGTCCATGCGCTGGTGCATGGCGTCACCGAATATATCGATGCAGACACAGAGGAAGCGCGGCTTGCCGCCGAGCGTCCGCTCCATGTGATCGAAGGCCCTTTGATGGACGGCATGAATGTCGTCGGCGATCTCTTCGGCGATGGAAAGATGTTCCTGCCGCAAGTGGTGAAATCGGCCCGCGTCATGAAACAGGCGGTGGCCCATCTGCTTCCCTTTATGGAAGACGAAAAGGAAAAAGCGGGCCTTGCGGGTAAGTCCAACGGCAAGGTCGTCATGGCGACCGTCAAAGGCGACGTGCATGATATCGGCAAGAATATTGTCGGCGTTGTACTTCAGTGCAATGGCTATGAAGTCGTCGATCTCGGCGTCATGGTTCCGTGTGAAACCATTCTCGATACGGCGGAAAAAGAAAACGCCGATATTATCGGTCTGTCCGGGCTGATCACGCCGTCGCTGGACGAAATGGTGTTTGTCGCCGCCGAGATGCAACGGCGCGGCATGAAAAAACCGTTGCTGATTGGCGGGGCCACCACATCGCCGGCGCATACGGCGGTAAAGATTGAACCGGGCTATGACGCAGCGCCGACGATCCATGTGGCTGACGCCAGCCGTGCGGTCGGCGTTGTCTCCAATCTGTTGTCGGATGAGGCGCGCCCGAAGCTCTGGGAAGAGACAAAGACAAAATATGCGCAGATGCGCGCATCGCGCGAAGGCGGTGGACCAAAAGAACGCCTGACGCTGGAAAAAGCCCGCGCCGGGCGTTTCAGGCCGGGCTGGAACGCCCACGAACCCGCCAAGCCCTCCTTCATTGGTGCGCAAGCGGTTGACGATGTCTCTCTCGAGGACGTGCTGCCCTTTATCGACTGGACGCCGTTTTTCATGAGCTGGGATATGCCCGGCCGCTATCCGCAAATTCTGGAAGACACCAAGCGCGGCGAGGCGGCGCGCGAGCTTTGGGCGGACGGGCAGAAGATGCTCGACCAACTGGTGACGGAAAAATGGCTGACCTTGAAGGCTGCGGTCGGTTTCTGGCAAGCGAATGCGGAAGGCGACGATATTGCGCTTTGGGCGGACGAGAACCGTGACGCCGAACTTGCGACGCTCTTCACCTTGCGCCAGCAGATCAAAAAGAAAGAGGGCGCTAATGTGGCGCTTTCCGATTTTCTGAAGCCCAAAACCGACGGCGCCGATTGGATTGGCGGGTTTTGCGTCACGGCCGGCCATGGCGAGGTGGAGCGCGCGGAAGCGTTCAAGGCGGCCCATGACGATTATTCATCGATTATGGTGAAGGCGCTGGCGGACCGATTCGCGGAAGGCTTTGCGGAATATCTCCATGCGCGTGTGCGCCGCGAGTTCTGGGGATACGCGCCCGATGAAAACCTCTCCGCCGATGAATTGATCGCGGAAAAATACGCCGGCATTCGTCCGGCGCCGGGATATCCCTCCCAGCCGGATCACACCGAGAAGGCGACGTTGTTTGATTTGTTGGGCGCGCCGGATCGGGCGGGCGTGAGCCTGACGTCGAGCTACGCCATGACCCCGCCTGCGAGTGTTTCCGGGCTCTATTTTGCGCATCCGGACTCGCATTATTTCGCCTTGGGTAAAATCGAGCGGGATCAGGTTGAAGATTACGCGCGCCGCAAGGGCTGGGATTTGCAGACTGCTGAACGCTGGCTCGGCCCGGTCCTCAACTACAATCCGAATCAGGAATTGCTGTCCAAAGCGTCATAATTTATGGCGACCTAATCTCTCCCAAATGCTTTGCCCTGGCGGCGGTCTCTGCAATGATGCCGCCGCTTTTGGGTGGCGAGGGAGAAAAGAATGAAAAACCAAGTCCTGGGTTGGGCGCTTGCCGCCGTGATGCACTCTGGGGCCGTCGCCATGGCTGAAGACGAAGCGTCAATCGCTCCGATCAATGAGGACGGAGGTGAAGCGTCACCCGAAACATCCGCCGACGCACCGCTTGTTCTCGATCTTCTCATTGCGCATCTGGGCGAAGGCCAGGGGCCGGTTCGCATTAGCATCGAGACTGAGGGAAGCTGGTTTGTCGATGACGCCGAACCATTCCGGACTTTTACCTTGCCGCGCACGTCCGAAACGGAGGTTGCGCTGCATGTGGATGACCTGCCTCCGGGGGACTATGCGATCAGGGTGTTTCACGATGAAGACGGCGACAACAAGCTGAACCGCAGGTTCTATGGCCCGCCGAAGGAGCCTTACGGATTTTCCGGCGAAAAAACGGACCGGATGATGCCAAAATCATTCGATTACGCGAAGTTTCACTTCGACAAGCCGATGCAGATGACAATCACTTTGCGCGGATAGGCTCTGCGACGCCCTGATCTGTTTTCATCAGCACATCCCAGAACCGGAAATAGAGACCGTAATTGGCGTTATAATTTGTGTGATGAACATTGTGGTGGCTCGCGGAAATAAAATGCGCGCCAAGAAGCCCTTTCACCCAGCGTTCGGGGATGATCTCCCATCCGGCGTGATTTGCAACGCTGCAATAGGTCATGAAAACCAGCACAAACAAGACCGCGCCCACATGGATCGGGATGAACAGCGCCGCAGCGGGCAATATCCAGGCGGAAATGATCGCCTCCCACGGGTGAAAGGAAAACGCCGCCCATGGCGTGGGTTGGCGCGAGCGGTGATGGGCGAGATGCGTCGCGCGAAAGAGTTTCGGATGATGCATCAGGCGATGAGTCCAGTAAAAATAAGCATCGTGAATCATCAGATAGATGAAGACGCTGACCGGAAGATAGAGCCAGCCAAAGGCGCCGCTAATGGGCCCTGCGTAGATCGCCGTTCCGCCATGGCGAAACATCTCGAAGACAATGGCGCCGGGCGCCGCATAGATAGCGGATGAGGCGAGCGACATGGTGATTTCATGCCTGACCGTTTTTCCGTCAGGCCTGCGCTCGGCGAGGCGGCGTGCGCCGACCTTGCCTTCAGGCCGCCCCCAAAGCAGAAAATAAAAAAGACCGGCGATGATGAAATAACGCGCCCAGATGATCGCCGTCAGCTCAATATAGGTAACGGAGAGGGCGGTGAAGGTCACGAATGAAGGGCCTTGTGATTAGAAGCGAAGGTCAATTTTAATCCTCCCGACTATCGCCTATAACCTCCAAGTCTGGCAATGGAGGCGGCGTGAGTATATCCGGCAAGGCAGATATCGCGATTGCGGGGGGCGGTCTTTCGGGCGCGCTCATCGCCTATCGCCTGCGCCTGACGCGCCCGGATGTTTCCGTGGCCCTTGTCGAGCAGGGGCCATCCCTTGGCGGCAATCATACATGGTCGTTTCATGGCGCGGATGTGCGCCGCGAGACCTATCAATGGTTGTCGGCCTTTATTGTTCATTGCTGGCCGCGCCAGTCGGTGCGCTTTCCTGACTATGAGCGCGATCTTGAAACTTCCTATTGTTCGATCACCTCATCACGGCTTCATGAGGTTGTGGCGCCGATGCTCGGCGACAGGCTGATGCTGAATGCGCCGGTTGAAGCGGTCGCGGCGGGCCGGATCACGCTCGGCAATGGCGATGTGATTGAAGCGAAAGCGGTGATCGACGCCCGCGGCGCGAAAAAGAGCGAACATCTGGCGCTGGGCTTCCAGAAATTTGTGGGTCAGGAAATTGAATTCGCTGAGCCGCACGAGGTCGAGGCGCCGATTATTATGGACGCAACGGTTCCGCAGGAAGACGGCTACCGGTTTTTATATATTCTTCCTTTTACGGCGAATACTGCTCTCGTCGAGGATACACGCTACGCCGATGGCGAAGCCCTTGATCGTGAAGCGATACGCCGCGGTATTAAAGACTATTGCAGCGCGCGAGGCTGGACGATTGCGAACATTCTCCGCGAAGAAGAGGGCGTTTTGCCGATCGCGCTGGCGGGGGATATTGACGCCTTTCTGGATGAAACGGAGGAGGGTGTTGCGCAGGCCGGTATGCGCGCGGCGCTATTTCATCCCCTGACCGGCTATTCTCTGCCGGACGCGGCGGCGCTGGCGGAGCTAATCGCTACTCGCCAAGATCTTTCCGGCGCAGCGCTCGCCAGTTTTGCGCGCGAACACGCCGCCTCTGTGTGGCGACAGCGTGGCTTTTATCGCCTGCTATGTCGTATGCTGTTCACGGCTGCCGCGCCCGCTCAGCGCTATAAGGTGTTGCAACGGTTTTACAGATTGCCGCAGCCGCTGATTGAGCGATTTTATGCCGGCGCTACACATCTGGGTGATCAGGCGCGCATTCTCGCCGGAAAACCGCCGGTGCCGGTGGGGCGGGCTCTTGGCTGCCTCAGTGAAGGGCAGTATCTCAAAGGCGCCATGAAGGCGTAGAAACAAGGCGGGACATGTCCACAGCAGCAGTGATCGGGTCGGGTTTTGGCGGGCTTGCGCTCGCCATTCGTTTACAGTCGGCGGGCGTTCAAACCCGGCTGTTTGAAAAACGCGATCGCTTGGGCGGGCGCGCCTATGTCTATCAACAGGATGGTTTCACCTTTGATGCGGGGCCGACCGTTGTCACGGACCCGTCTGCGCTTGAGGAATTGTTTGAACTCAGCGGCGCCAAGCTGTCTGATTATGTCGAGCTATTGAATGTGGACCCGTTTTACCGGCTTTTATGGGAAGACGGATATACATTCGACTATTGCAGCGATGAGGCGCGGTTGCTGGAGCAGATCCGCGCGAAGAACTCGCCCGACGCGGAAGGTTATCAGCGCTTTCACGAATATTCGCTGGAATTATTCCGCGAGGGCTATCTGAAACTTGGCGCGGTGCCGTTTTTGAATTTCTGGTCGATGATCCGCGTCGCGCCGCAACTGATCGGCCTGCAAAGCTATCGCAGCGTTTATGACCGGCTCGGCGATTTTGTAAAAGACCCGCAGCTGCGTCAGGCGTTTTCCTTTCATACGCTTCTTGTTGGCGGCGATCCGTTCAAGACCTCGGCGATCTATGCGCTGATCCATGCGCTTGAGCGCAAATGGGGCGTCTGGTTTCCGCGCGGCGGCACCGGCGCGCTGATTGCGGGCATGGGGCGGCTCTTCACCGATCTCGGCGGTGAGATTTATACGAAAGCGCCGGTCAAGGAAGTGACAGTCGAAGGCGACAAGGCGCGCGATGTCATTCTTGAAAACGGCGAACGGTTCACCGTCGACGCAGTCGCGTCCAATGCGGACATCGTTCACACCTATGAGAAGCTTCTCGGCAAGACACCGTCCGCGGCGCGCAAGGGGCGGCAATTAAAAGGTAAGCGGTTTTCGAACTCGCTCTTTGTCGCCTATTTCGGGTTGAAGAAAAAGCACCCGAACATCGCCCATCACTCAATTATATTCGGCCCGCGCTATCGCGAGCTGATATCGGAGATTTTCTCGGGTCCCGACCTGCCGGACGATTTCTCACTCTATCTTCACCGGCCGACGGCAACCGATCCGGCGTTGGCGCCGCCGGGATGCGATGGGTTTTATGTGCTTTCGCCCGTTCCAAATCTCGGCAAGGCGAAAATCGACTGGTCTGTCGAAGGGCCGAAATATCGCGACCGCATCTTCACCTATCTGGAGGAGCGTTACATTCCGGGTCTGAAAGAAGACCTCGTCACCTCGCGCATTTTCACGCCGGCGGATTTTGAAACAGAGCTGAACGCCCATTTGGGCTCGGCCTTTTCCATTGAACCGATCCTGACGCAGTCGGCGTTTTTCCGGGTGCACAATCGCGACGACCAGATTCCCAATCTTTATTTCGTCGGGGCGGGAACCCATCCGGGCGCGGGCATTCCCGGTGTTGTCGGTTCTGCGAAAGCGACCGCCGGCCTGATGCTGGAAGACCTTGGCGCCGCAGCGCCCGCAGAAGCGGCGGAATAGTTGAGCGTCTCCGCAACACAAGACGCTTTGTCGCGCGACGCGCTTTCCGCCTATGGCAAGAAAACCATCAAGCAGGGTTCGAAAAGCTTTGCCCTCGCGTCGTTGTTGTTTGGCCGCGAGATGCAGGCGGATGCGCAGATGCTTTATGCCTGGTGCCGTCATTGCGATGATGTGATTGACGGGCAGTCCATGGGAGAGGATGCGCCCGACGCGGAGATGACCGCTGCAGAGCGTCAGCGCCGGCTGGACCAGCTTTGTGAGAATACAAGACGCAGCCTTGACGGTGAGCATATCGGCGAGCCGGCCTTTGACGCTTTTGCGGAAGTCGCGGCGCGCCATCGCCTGCCGGAACAATATCCCTTCGATCTGTTGGCGGGTTTTGCGCTCGATGCAGCCGAGGCGCGTTACGAGACGCTCGATGATACGATGCGTTATTGTTACGGCGTCGCCGGAGTGGTGGGGATCATGATGGCGATTTTGATGGGCGTTGACCGCGACGACGAAGAAACGCTCGACCGCGCCTGCGATCTCGGACTCGCGTTTCAGCTCACCAA
The DNA here is from genome assembly GCA_030426465.1 of Alphaproteobacteria bacterium. Lineage (GTDB taxonomy): Bacteria > Pseudomonadota > Alphaproteobacteria > Caulobacterales > Parvularculaceae > Hyphococcus. Next base: position 16,068 of record JAUHYK010000051.1, on the reverse strand, counting down.
TATCTGCCGGGATATTTATGATGATGCGCGCGCGGGGCGTATTTATGTACCGGCCGCATTGCTTGGCGCAGAAGGCGTCGCCGCCGATCCCGTTTCGGTTCTTAATGACGACAATAAGCAAAGCGTCTGGCGCGTCGCCATTTCGCTACTTGATAGCGCTGACGATTATTACGCGTCCGCGAGCGCCGGCGTGCGCCGGTTGCCGCCTCGTGCAGCGGCGGCGGTGGCGGCGGCGCGCAATATTTACCGGGATATCGGGCGGCGCATAAAGGAGGGCGGGCCGGATGTATGGCGCACGCGCGTCGCAGTGCCGGGCCCGCGAAAGGGGATGCTGGCCGTGTCCGGCCTTGTCACCGGCGCCCCGGCGTCCATGTTTTTGAAATCGGTGAAAACGCCTCCGAGAGGCGCCCTCTGGCGGCGCCAGTCGATGCGATAAAATTATACGAGCGGCGGTAAATTGCTTTTAACGGAGGCGGCGCGAAGGCGCGCGCCTTCGGTTCTTTTCATCATCTGTTTCAAATGTTGCGGGCTCGGCGCGAAGATGAAACCGAAAGACACGCAACCTTCCTTGGATTCAACGGCGTGATGCAAACGATGCGCCTGAACTACGCGGGCGAGATATCCTTTTTTCGGTCTCAGCCCGAAATCCATGCGCCTGTGCACCAGAATATCGTGAAAGAAAAAATAGATCAGGCCGTAGCCGAAGATGCCAATCCCTGCGGCGAGGGCCGGCGTCCAGCCATTCACGCCGATATAAATCAGGGCGATTGACGGCACGGAAAAGATCACTGCGAACCAGTCGTTTTTTTCAAAAGCGCCGCTGCGTGGTTCGTGATGGGATTTGTGCAATGACCATAAAAATCCATGCATCACATAACGATGCGTCACCCAGGCGACGCCTTCCATCAACAAGATGAACGCAATGACGATGGCAATGAAAAAAAACGGCGACATGGACATGACTATAATAGGCCGCCTGAAATTTTACGACGCGGCGAAAAGCGCTGGGGCAGCTTAGCTGGAAACGGGCCGGCGCTGTTTAAGGCCGTCGGTGTTTTCATCAATGGCGAGCACGCCGAATTTCTTGCCGATCTTGTGGGCGAGCGTGGCGAGGAGGGCGGGCCGCTCGCTATTGGGATCTTCCGCCGCTTTGATTGCGCGCCCTAGCCATCGACCGGCGGAGCGCCGCGCGCCCTCACGGCCAAGAAGGCTGACCACGGTCGACTTTCCCTCATCCTGCGATACGTCTTTGCCGGTGTTCTCCATGGTGCCTTCAACATCGATGACGTCGTCAAAGGCCTGGTAGGCGAGGCCCAATGCAACGCCGTAATCGTGCATTTTTTGCACGCGCGCCTCATCGGCTCCCGCGAGCTCTGCGCCAATGGCGGCGGCGGCGGCGAACAGGGCGCCGGTTTTTTCAAGATGACGCTGTTCAATTTCCTTGAGCGAATTGGCGTCGGTCTCCGCGCCGGCGCACATGATGTCGCGTTCCTGTCCGCCAGCGAGGCCGTCGGGCCCGACAGCATTGGTGAGATGACAGATCGCACGAAGTTTCTGCGCCGGGTCGCCGGCGGCGCCGTTGGAGATGACGCGATAGGCCTCGTTGAGCAGGGCGACGGCGGCGAGCATCCCGGTGCCTTCGCCGAACACGACATGGGTCGCGAGGCGGCCGCGACGCAGGCGGGCGTCATCCATGGACGGCAAATCATCCATGATCAGCGAAGCGGCATGCACCATTTCGATGGCGCAGGCGGCGTCGACGGCGTCTTCAATATCGCCGCCGCTCTCGGCATAGGCGAGAAGTGTGATGATCGGGCGGAAGCGCTTGCCCGGTGACAAAAGCGCATGGCGAATCGCGCAGACCAGGCGCGTGTCCTTTGCGTTTTCGCGGTAGAGTTCACCGAGCCGAAGGTCGATTTTTTGGCGCAGGACGTCGATCACGCCAGCGCTGAGAGTCTCAAGGCCGACATCAATGCGTTTGTCGAACGCCATAGTTCGGCTCCTTGGGTCAATATGAACAAGTGTCAGAAACATCCTGCAGCCGCCATGATGCACTATTCCATGTGCTTGTGAAATACACAAAGTTGGCGGCTTCATTTCGCTGTCGCAATATTTGACCGCCCTCCGGTAACCACAAATACAGGATAAACAAAGGATGGTTCCACCTTTGTTCCGGAGAATCAGGAATGCCTAAACCTGCGCTTTCAACTTATAGCCGGGGCGGTAGTGAAGCTTCATCGTCGTCACGTGCAGATTATCCTGCCATGTGGTGCGATCGATGGTGAACAGCGCTTCGCCTTCGGCGATGTCGAGCGCTGCGGCTTCTCTGGGCCCGGCCAGGGTCGCCGAAAAGGTTACGTCGCCGCTGGAATAGGGGGCGTGTTTTAACAGCCATTCATTGGCGCTGATTTCTTCCAGCGGCGCCTCGAGAATGCCGGACGCAGCTTCGAGATTCACCCAGCGATCTTCGTAAGCGTAGGGTGCGCCGTCGGCCATGTGCACGGTTTGAAGATGCAGCGCGCAGTCGCCGGTTTTCATTTGCAGGCGCGCAGTGACGGCGTTGGGCGCGTCGATGACTTCACGCAACAACAGATGCGGGCGGTATTGCGCGCCGGTCGCTTCCACTTCCTGCCGTATCAGGGGAATTTCAAAACGCGCGCGTTTGACAGGCAGTTCTTTGATGCGGGTGCCGGCGCGGCGCTTGCGTTCTATAAGCCCATCTTCTGCAAGAGACTGTAGCGCCCGGTTCACGGTGGTGCGCGCGCATTGATATTCGCCAGCGAGATCCACTTCTCCGGGCATCAGCGCGCCCGGCGCCCATTCGCCTGAGGAAATGCGGTCGCGGATCGCTTCACGGATGGTGTGGTGGCTGCGCTCGCTCATAGCTCGCTCCGAAGGCGCGCCATGACAGTGTTGAATCGTGTCGCGATCGCATCGCGTTTGATGTGCGCGCCGTCCCTGACCACATGGCGCCCCGCCGCCCAGACATCGCTCACCAGCGCGTCGCCGGCCGCAAATATCCATGTGTCGAGCATTCGATCCCCGGAAAGTCCTGCGAGCGCGGGCGCCGAGCAGTCGAGCGCCAGAAGGTCTGCAAAGGCGCCGGTTTCGATCCGCCCGGCGTCGCGTCCGAGCGCTGAGGCGCCGCCTGCAGCGACTGTTTCCAGCATCGCCCGGCCGCAGGATTTTTCAGGCGTGGCGAGCACGGCGCGCTGACGGTCCCGAAGCCGCTGGGAATGTTCCAGCGCGCGCAATTCTTCTGAAAGCGCGATGCGGATATTGGAGTCGGAGCCGAGCGCCAGCACGCCGCCAGCGGATAGATATTTTCGCGCATTGAAAATTCCATCGCCAAGATTGGCCTCGGTGATGGGGCAGACAACGACGCCCGCGCCTGACGCGGCGAGAGCAATGGTTTCCGTATCGGTCATTTGCGTGGCGTGAACCAACCGCCAGTCAGGCCCAATGTTCATTTTGTCGAGCAACCATTCAACAGGCCGCGCGCCAAGATGAGCGAGGGCTTCATCCACTTCGCCGGTTTGTTCCGCTGCGTGAATGTGAACCGGCGCCGTCCGGTCCAGCCCAGCGGCGAGCGACAACGCATTTTCGTTGACGGCGCGCAGGGAATGCGGCGCGACGCCAAGGCGCGCATCGGCTGGTAATTGTTTGAGGCCGCTGCGCGCCAGTTCGAAAAGCTGTTCGAATTGCTCAAGCCGATTGCCGAAACGCCGCTGACCGCCGCCAAGCGGCCGGTCATCCATGCCGCCACGCATATAAAGAACGGGGAGATGCGTGTAGCCAATCCCGGTTTGCGCCGCTGCCGCAAACATCCGCTCACCGAGTTCGCCGGGATTGTCGTAGGGGGCGCCGTCTGGCTGGTGATGGAGATAGTGAAACTCGCCGATGGCGGCGTAGCCCGCCTCAAGCATTTCCATTTGAACCTGTGCGGCGATCGCCTCGATGTCGTCGGGCGTCAGGCGCTCGACGAAATGATACATGAGCGCGCGCCAGGTCCAGAAATCGTCATGGGTCTGAGAGCGATATTCAGTGAGCCCGGCCATGGCTCGCTGGAAGGAATGAGAGTGCGCATTGCCGGGTGCCGGGAGCAGGGCGCCGACTCTGATCCCTTCGGGCTTGGCGTCTGCGGTCACCCCGGCGATTCGGCCCTCGGGGTCGATTTCCACCCTAACATTGCGCGCCCAGCCGGCGGGGGTAAGGGCTTCTTGTGCGAACAGGGTCTGGTGGGCCACGGCTTGCGTCTCCGGTTAATATGTGCATACATAATATCCAATAACATGCACATATCAAGCAGTGGATAGGCTGCTGAGAGCATTTTGAGGGTTCTATGACGGTCACGCTGACGCCAAGCGCGGCGAGCCTTGCTAGGCTCGAAGAGCTTTATCAGGATGGGGCGCCCTTCGCCCTGGACCGGACGGCGCGAGCGGGCATTGATTGGTCTGCTGAGCAAATTGCAAAAGCGGCGGCGGGCGATGCGCCTGTTTATGGCGTCAATACCGGCTTCGGCAAACTCGCCTCTGTGCGCATCGGCCATGATGAACTGGCGCAGCTTCAGCGCAATCTCATTCTCTCCCACAGCGCGGGGACAGGCGCGCCATTGTCGCCTGGGGTGACGCGCCTTGTGATGGCGCTCAAACTTTTATCGCTGGGCCGCGGCGCCTCTGGCGTGCGCTGGGCGGTGATCGAACAGATCGAAAAATTTATCGCCGCGGACATTTTACCCGTCATTCCCTCGCAAGGGTCTGTCGGCGCATCGGGCGATCTGGCGCCGCTCGCTCATATGACCGCGGCGCTGATCGGCGAGGGCGATGTTTTTCATCGCGGCGCCGTTAAATCCGCCATGGCGGCGATGGAAAGCGAACAGATTGATCCGCTCATCCTGTCGGCCAAAGAAGGCCTCGCCATGATCAATGGCACGCAGGTGTCGACAGCGCTCGCTTTGTCCGCTTTGTTTGACGCGTGGCGGTTGGCGATGTCTTCGATCACCACAAGCGCGCTTTCAATCGAAGCGGCGATGGGAACGGCGGCGCCGTTTCATCCGCAAATCCATGCCCTGCGCGGTCATCGCGGTCAGATTGAAACCGCGCAGCGTCTGCGCGAATTGCTTGACGGCTCGCAGATCATCACCAGCCATATGGAAGGCGATGAGCGGGTGCAGGACCCATATTGCTTGCGTTGCCAGCCGCAGGTTGCGGGCGCTTGTCTTGATCTTCTGCGACAGGCGGCGGTGACGCTTCAAACGGAGGCAAACGCGGTCACTGACAATCCACTGGTGTTGGCCGGCGGGGAGATTGTTTCGGGCGGGAACTTCCATGCGGAGCCAGTGGCGTTTGCGGCGGATCAGATCGCGATTGCGCTATCGGAGATCGGGTCGATTTCTCAGCGTCGTATTGCGTTGCTTGTAGACCCTGCCTTGAGTTACGGCTTGCCGGCGTTCCTGACGCCAAAACCGGGATTGAATTCCGGATTGATGATTGCGGAAGTCACATCCGCCGCCCTCATGAGTGAAAACAAGGCGCTTTCTAATCCGCGATCGGTTGATTCAACGCCGACCTCCGCCAATCAGGAAGACCATGTCTCCATGGCGTGTCATGGCGCGCGGCGCTTGCACGAAATGAATGAAAATCTCTCCGGCATCATCGCGGTTGAAGCCATGGCGGGGGCGCAAGGCGTCGAAATGCGCGCGCCGCTGGAGACGAGCCCGGCGCTGAAAACAACCATCGCCGCCATTCGTGCGTGTTGCGCGCCCATGGGCGATGACAGGATTTTGTCAGACGACATTGATGCGCTGAAAACACTCGTGCGCGATCCGGCGATGTCGGAGCATGCCGGTGTTGCCCCAATTGAGTTGAGCGTCGCATGAGTCCGGTGACGGTCATAAGCGGCAAGGGGCCGGTTATTCTCGGCCAGCCCCATAGCGGTGTGTTCGTTCCGGATGACATTATGGCTCGGCTGAATGCGCGCGGCCGCACGCTGGCCGATACGGACTGGCATGTGGACCGACTCTATGACGGGCTCCTGACTGAGGCGAGCGTCGTGCGTGCAAATTTCCACCGCTACGTCGTCGACGCCAATCGCGATCCATCAGGCGCCAGTCTCTATCCCGGCCAGAACACCACCGGTCTTGTCCCGCTCACCGATTTTGACGGCGATGACATCTGGGATGCGCCGCCCACGGATGAAGAGATTGAGCGCCGCCGCATGGATTATCACGCGGTCTATCATCTGACGCTCGCCGCAGAGATTGATCGCGCGCGTGACGCCCACGGCGTTGCGGTTCTCTATGATTGTCACTCCATCCGGTCGCAGATTTCATATCTGTTTGACGGAACATTGCCTGATCTCAATATCGGCACGAATAATGGCGCGACCTGCGCGAAGGCGATTGAAGAAGCGGTCGCCGATGTCTGCGTCGCGTCGGACTTTTCCTATGTGGTGAACGGGCGTTTTCGCGGCGGCTGGACGACGCGCCATTATGGCGATCCGGCGCATGGCGTTCATGCGATCCAGATGGAAATCGCGCAGAGCGCCTATCTCGAAAGTGAAGACGCGCCTTTTACTTACAACAATGCGAAAGCTGACAAGCTTCGCGCGACCCTGAGACAGATTTTGGAGCGCATCGAAACCCTTGCGCTCGACGGACATTTAAACGGAGCCGGAGATGACTGACCGATTTGCCAATAAGCGCGATGTGAAAGCCCCGACAGGGACGGAACTGAGTTGCCTTTCCTGGACGACGGAAGCGCCGTTCCGCATGATCCAGAACAATCTCGATCGCGAGGTTGCTGAAAATCCTGACGAGCTTGTCGTCTATGGCGGCATTGGCCGCGCAGCGCGGAGCTGGGCCGATTTCGACGCGATTACCGAAACCCTCAAGACGTTGCGCGAAGACCAGACCTTACTAGTGCAATCGGGAAAACCTGTCGGCGTTTTTGAAACCCATAAAGATGCGCCGCGCGTGTTGATCGCGAACTCGAACCTCGTGCCCCATTGGGCGAATTGGGATCACTTTTCAGAGCTCGATAAAAAAGGCCTGATGATGTACGGCCAGATGACGGCGGGCTCATGGATCTATATCGGTACACAAGGGATTGTTCAGGGCACCTACGAAACCTTCGTCGAAGCGGGGCGCCGTCATTTCAATGGCGATCTCAAGGGCAAATGGATTTTGACCGGCGGCCTTGGCGGCATGGGCGGCGCGCAACCGCTCGCGGCGGTGATGGCGGGCGCGTGTTGTCTCGCGGTTGAGTGCAATCCTGACTCCATCGATTTCCGTTTGCGCACGCGCTACGTGGACGAAAAAGCCGAAACCCTCGACGAAGCGCTGGAGATGATCGAGCGCTGGACAAAAGCGGGGGAGGCGAAGTCAGTCGGGCTCCTCGGCAATGCAGGCGACATCTTCCCGGAGATCGTGAAGCGTGGCGTGAAACCCGACATTGTTACGGATCAAACCTCCGCCCATGATCCGGTGAACGGTTATCTACCTATCGGCTGGACCATGGGCGAATGGCGCGCCAAGCGCGAAAGCGATCCCAAAGAGGTGGAGAAAGCTGCACGCGCCTCCATGAAAATCCAGGTTCAGGCGATGCTTGATTTCTGGAACGCTGGTGTGCCGACGCTCGATTACGGCAACAATATTCGTCAGGTCGCTTTCGACGAGGGCCTGAAAGACGCCTTCGACTTTCCGGGCTTCGTGCCGGCTTACATCCGCCCGCAATTTTGCCGGGGGATCGGGCCGTTTCGCTGGGCGGCGCTCTCCGGCGATCCGCAAGACATCTACCGCACGGACGAGAAGGTGAAGGAGCTGCTGCCCGACAACAAGCATCTCCATAACTGGCTCGACATGGCGCGTGAGCGGATAGCGTTCCAAGGCCTGCCCGCGCGCATCTGCTGGGTGGGGCTCGGAGACCGTCATCGCCTGGGCCTCGCTTTTAACGAAATGGTTGCGAAGGGGGAGTTGAAAGCGCCGGTGGTGATTGGTCGCGACCATCTCGACTCAGGTTCGGTGGCCAGTCCCAACCGCGAAACCGAATCCATGAAAGACGGTTCCGATGCGGTATCTGACTGGCCGCTGTTGAATGCGCTTTTAAACACCGCCTCCGGCGCCACCTGGGTGTCGCTCCATCATGGCGGCGGCGTTGGGATGGGCTTTTCCCAGCATGCAGGGATGGTGATCGTCGCTGACGGCACCGAGGATGCGGCCCGGCGGTTGAAGCGCGTTCTCTGGAACGATCCGGCGAGCGGCGTCATGCGCCATGCGGACGCCGGTTATGAGGATGCGATCGCCTGCGCCCGGGATAAACAGCTCAATCTTCCCGGCATTCTTTAGTTTTTGATTTTTGTCGGGGATTTTGCCCAAAACCTTGTTCCCGCTGTTCTCAATTCGCTCGGAGCGGGTTTCCTGAGTTTCATCTTTGCCACATTGCGGCCTTGCTGAATCGGCGCGACAATAAGGCCAAGCGGGATAATAGGGATGAAGCTCATGGGGAAAACTATCGCCAAACTGGCAACAATCGCTGCGGCTGTCGCGCTCGCCGGCTGTGGCGCTGAAAATCAGGCGACCTCCAGCGCCAACGGTGAAGAGCACACGCCGGTCAGCCTGAAGCCCGCGGTCAAGCGGGATGTAGACCCCATGGAGGGACGCACTCTCTTCGTGGAGAAGGGTTGTGTTATCTGTCATTCCGTCAACGGCGTGGGGGGCAAGGCTGCTCCGGCGCTCGACGCTGAAATCGGCGGGCCTGCTGTTGATCCGCTGGAATTCGCCGCCCGGATGTGGCGCGGCGCCCCGGCGATGATTGAGCTTCAGGCGATTGAGCTTGGCTACACCATCTATCTGACCGCCGACGACATCGCCAATCTCGCCGCCTTCGCCGCTGACCGCGACGCCCAGAAGGCCCTGAGCGCTGAAGACCTCCCGGAAACGATTCGCTCCGGGCTGCTCGATGAACGCTTCTGGGAAATGGAGAACTGGGACGATTATCTGCGTCAGGGCCAGGAAGGCGATTTCCCTGAAGGGATTGAGGATGTCCCTGAAGAAAATGAATAAAGATCAATAGAATCAGAACACTCGGGGGCGGAGCTCATGAAGATTCACGCATTTCTGGCGGTGCTGGCGATGACGGCCACAGCGCGGGCCGAAGCGGTCAAACCTGAAGTCGGCCCAGCGCCGGCGGAGGCCGCGCGCCAGCAGCTCGCGCATTTCGAACCTGAAATTGGCCGCTGGGACGTGGTGAATTCGGTCATGAAGGGCCCGGGAGAGCTCGCCACGCTGTATTTTGTTGTGGAGACATCGCCAACCTTTGACGGTCTCGGGATCAAGGCCGACTGGTATGAAGCGGAGAGCGGGAAGTTCTTCGGTCAGGTGATCCGGACCTACAATCCCGCTACGGCCAAGATGGATCAGCATTATTTTGCGGCAGGCTCATCCACCTGGTCGGCCACCTCGCAAGACGTCAAATTCGATGAAACCGGCTACGGCACAAGCTTTTCCGGGACCGACCGGTTCGGGTCGTTTGACGCGAGAACAAAGACCACGCTGTTGCCCGATGGCGCGGGATATGACTGGACAATAGAGCGGCGCTATGAGGGCGGCGACTGGTTCGTCATCGACCGCGGCGAGGCGCGTCCGGCGTCGCCAAAACCCTGATCGCTGCGCCGGCGCCGGATTCGCCTGGAAAGCGTTTCGCGAGCGAAGCGATGATGCTGCGGTTTTCCGTCTCATTTCTGTCCCAAAGGCCGGAAATCCCTCGGATTCACGTTGCCTTTGGCGACGCACCTTTCTAGGTTCCGCCCCGAGTCTGCGCCGGAATTCACCATGGGCGTATGGCCTGTGACTTTCCTAGGAGATGTCCCTTGGCGACCGCCGATTTTTTGCTCGACTGGCTACCCATCATTGTCTTCTTCGGGATCTCGGTGGCGCTGGCGCTGGGCTTTCTTGTGGCCCCGGCGATCATCGCGCCCAACGACCCGGACCCGGAAAAGAACTCGACTTATGAATGCGGCTTCAACGCCTTCGACGACGCACGGATGAAATTCGACGTTCAGTTCTACATCGTCGCGATCCTGTTCATCATTGTCGATCTCGACGTGGCGTTTCTGTTCCCTTGGGCGGTGACCCTGTTCAATCCGGAACTGGGCGCGGACCGCGATTTCCAGCTTTTCGCCTTCTGGTCGATGTTCGTCTTTATCGCCGTCTTCGCCGTCGGCTTTTTGTATGAGTGGAAGAAAGGAGCGCTGGAATGGCGCTAGACCAATCCAAACTTCCTTATGGAACCGCAGCGCGCGTTGGCGCGCCGGGCTATAACCCGGACGCGAAGGACCCGTTCTTTGGCGAGCTGTCCGATCAGCTTGCGGATCGCGGCTTCATCACCGCGCCGGCGGACGCGCTGATCAACTGGGCGCGCACCGGCTCGCTCATGTGGATGACCTTCGGGCTTGCTTGCTGCGCCGTTGAAATGATGCAGGCGTCGATGCCGCGTTACGATGTGGAGCGCTTCGGCTTCGCGCCGCGCGCATCCCCGCGCCAGTCCGACGTGATGATCGTCGCCGGTACGCTCACCAACAAAATGGCTCCAGCGCTGCGCAAGGTTTACGACCAGATGCCGAACCCGCGCTATGTGATTTCCATGGGCTCATGCGCCAATGGCGGCGGCTATTACCACTATTCCTATGCGGTGGTGCGCGGCTGTGACCGCATTGTGCCGGTCGATATCTATGTGCCGGGCTGCCCGCCGACGGCGGAAGCGCTCGTCTATGGCATCCTGCAATTGCAGAAGAAAATCCGCCGTGAAGGCTCGATTGTTCGGTAGGGATTTATGTCCGAAGAACTGAAAGAACTGGGCGAACATATCGCCGCGACCATAGACGCCGATATCCGCACCTGGCGGGTGGAGTATGGCGAGCTGACGATTGAAGTGCGCGCTGACCGCATCGTTCACGTGATGCAGTTTCTGCGCGACGACCCGCTGGCGAAGTTTCTGGTGATGATCGACCTGACGGCGGTGGACTACCCCCAGCGCGCCAAGCGCTTCGACGTCGTCTATCATCTCCTGTCGATGCACAATAACGCCCGTATCCGGGTGAAAGCGCAAATCGGCGAGGATGAAACCATTCCGACCATCACCGATGTCTACCCTTGCGCCGACTGGTTCGAGCGCGAGGCGTTTGACATGTATGGCGTTGTCTTTTCCGGCCATCCGGACCTTCGCCGCATCCTCACCGATTACGGCTTTGAAGGTTACCCGCTGCGCAAGGACTTCCCGCTGACCGGCAATGTGGAGGTGCGTTATGACGACGAACAAAAGCGCGTTGTCTATGAGCCGGTGAAACTCGTTCAGGAGTTCCGCAATTTCGATTACCTCTCCCCATGGGAAGGCGCGCAATATGTCCTGCCGGGCGACGAGAAAGCGGAAGCCAAGAAGGAATAGATCATGGCGGAGCTGTCCGGACAGTGCCAGTGCGGCGCAGTGAAATTCAAGGCGGCGCCGAAAATCGAGCCGGACGGCATGCATGTGGACGCCTGTCATTGCAGCATGTGTCAGCGCCGTATCGGCGGGCCGTTGATGGCGGTCAATCTCACCGCCGCGCCGGTGATTGAAGATGACAGCCAGCTTGGCGTTTACGCTTCATCGGACTGGGCCGAGCGCCTGTTCTGTAAAAATTGCGGCTCCAATCTTTTTTACCGCCTGCGCGACGGCTCGCATCACAGCGTTCACGCCGGCGCCCTCGACGATCTGTCGGACGCGAACTTCACGATGGAAATCTTCATCGATGAAAAACCCGATTACTACGCCTTTGACGGCGACAGGAAGAAACTAACCGGCCAGGAAGTCATGGCGATGTTCGCTGGCGGACAGGAAGACAATAATGGCTGACGGACATATAGCCCCCGAAGATTCGACCTCCGACGCTTCGTCGGAACGTAACTTCACGATCAATTTCGGACCGCAGCACCCGGCGGCGCACGGCGTGTTGCGTCTTGTGCTGGAGCTGGACGGCGAGATCGTCGAGCGCGTCGATCCGCATATCGGGCTGTTGCATCGCGGCACTGAAAAGCTGATCGAATACAAGACCTATCTGCAGGCGATCCCGTATTTCGACCGTCTCGATTACGTCGCGCCCATGAATCAGGAGCACGCCTTCTGCCTCGCGGCGGAAAAGCTCCTCGGCATTGAGGTGCCGAAACGCGCGCAGCATATCCGCGTCCTGTTCTCCGAAATCGGCCGCATCCTTTCGCATATTCTGAATGTCACGACGCAGGCGCTCGATGTGGGCGCGCTGACGCCGCCGATCTGGGGCTTTGAAGAGCGCGAAAAACTCATGATCTTTTATGAGCGCGCATCGGGCTCTCGCATGCATGCGGCTTACTTCCGCGTGGGCGGCGTTCACCAGGACTTGCCCGAAGATCTGATCAACGACATTGACGCATGGTGCGATCAGTTCCCGCAAAAGATGAAGGACATCGAAACCCTCATCACCGACAACCGTATCTTCAAACAGCGCAATGTGGATATCGGCGTGGTGACGCAGGAAGAGGCGTTCCAGTGGGGCTTTTCCGGCGTGATGGTGCGCGGCTCAGGCATCCAGTGGGATTTGCGCCGGGCGCAGCCTTACGAGTCCTATGACGAATATGATTTCAAAATTCCCATCGGCAAAAACGGCGATTGCTATGACCGCTATCTCTGCCGCATGGAGGAGATGTATCAGTCCGTCTCGATCATGAAACAGGCGATTGCGAAACTGCGCGAAACGCCGGGGCCTGTCATGACCACGGACGGCAAGGTCGCGCCGCCCAAACGCGAGAAGATGAAAGGGAACATGGAATCCCTCATTCATCACTTTAAGCTCTATACGGAAGGCTTCCATGTGCCGGCGGGCGAAGTCTATACGGCGGTGGAAGCGCCCAAGGGCGAGTTCGGCGTTTATCTCGTGTCCGACGGCTCCAACAAACCCTATCGCTGCAAGATCCGCGCGCCGGGCTATCCGCATCTGCAAGCCATGGACTGGATCAATCGCGGCCACATGCTGGCGGACGTCTCGGCGATCCTCGGCTCGCTCGACATTGTGTTCGGCGAGATCGACCGGTGAGATCATGGACCCACGAAAGATTATTACGTGGCCAAGAATAGCAATTTGGTTTGTCTGGAATTTATCGACACTCGTCGTCATTAGTCACGGATGGAGACTCGTTGCCGGTCATTTCGGAATTCCGCCTGAGTATAATTCTGCTTGGATATTGCTTTGGTTTTTAGCTGCTATGCCGGTGCTAAGTTATTGGATGAAAAATCCGAAACATCCTCATTCTAAAAATGGGGATTTGTGATTTATGAAAGTCCCTTCCGTCACCTGCGGCACGCACGGCAAACAGCCCCAGACTTTTGTCTGCGTGCACATCATCGAATCGATCCGCGAGGGTGAGCCGAAAGGCTTTTGGTGGTCGCGGGGCGAGGACGGAGTCTGGGACGCGGTCTGCGATCAGTGCAACAGCCTATCCCAGGAGGAATTTGACGCCCTCGGCCCGGACAATATCGGGGTGATCTGCCTCGGCTGCTTTGAGGATGCAGCGGCCCTCAACGAGATTGAGCTGGAATAGGGGGCTTACAAGCGCTCCCATAAGGCGAATCGACCTCCGGAAAATTCATCAAATCTGTTGAATTCCTGCGGTTTTTTGAGGTTTGGTGCATTGTTATCCACCAGTTGCGATCCTGATTTATAGTCGATCCGTCACTTGTCCCCGCGCGACCATGTATGGGGGGCAGGCATTAAATCGATGCGGGGGAACCCGGATACTCAGCCGGTGCAGGGGAGCGATCGCGAGGCGGCGGAGAACCGGATTGAGCAGAAAACGCCAAATGGCGCCAGACGGCCCGCAAAGCCAGAAAAGACGCGGGTCGAAATTGGCGGGGGGCGTGGCGCGGCGCCGCCGGAAACGCCCCGAAAAGCCCCGCCCGCGACGCCGTAAGGCCTTTTGTTTTGCGGCCAATCAGTTATGTGTCCCCGGAGCGAAGACACCAGATTTGCCGACCCTTTAGGAGAACCGCCCATGGCGAGCCGCCGTCCCGCGAAAGACCAGCCCGCGTCCTTTGAATGGACGCCAGAGAACAAGGCCTGGTGCGACGCGCAGATGAAGAAATATCCGGAAGGCCGCCAGGCCTCCTGCGTGATCCCGTTCCTGTGGCGCGGCCAGAAGCAGGAGGGCTGGTGCTCGATCCCGATGATGGAGACGATCGCCCGCCAGCTCGAGATGCCTTACATCCGCGTCTATGAGGTCGCGACCTTCTACACGATGTTCAACCTCGCGCCCGCCGGCGAGTTCTATGTTCAGGTCTGCGGCACTACGCCTTGCATGCTGCGCGGCTCCGATGGCTTGCGCGAAACCTGCAAAAAGGTGATCGGCGAGGAAGGCCATGTGTCGGCGGACGGCAAGTTCTCCTGGCTCGAAGTTGAATGCCTCGGCGCCTGCGCCAATGCGCCAATGATTCAGATCTCCACGAAAGAGGGCGATCATTATTACGAAGACCTGACGCCGGAAATTCTCGAAGACCTGCTGGCGAAGCTCGCGCGCGGCGAAGAAGTGAAAATCGGGACACAGCATCCGAACCGCCACACGTCCGATCCGGAAGGCGAAAACACCTCGCTCACCGATCCGTCCCTTTATGACGGCTCTTACGCACAGCCGCTTAAAGAGATCCCGAATTCCGCGCCGAAAGAACCGGCGGAGTAAGCGCCGCTGACAGGCCCGAAACGCTTGAGGTGAAATGATGAAGACCATGAAACACATAGCGCGAAACGCCGCCTTTGCTGCAGTCTTATGCTTCGTGGCGCAGCCAGCCTCGGCTGAAATATCGACGCAGGATTTCGCCGCCTGGCTCGATGGCTACAAAGAGGCGTGGGAGACGCGCGATGCGCAAAAGGCCGGCGCGCTTTTCACCGACGACGCCACCTATCAGGAAGCGCCCTTTGATGACGCGATGGTGGGGCGGGCCGCGATTGAAGAATATTGGTCTGGCGTCACCGCCGATCAGCGCGATGTTCGTTTTACGTATGAAGTTTTGACCTGCTACGACGATACCTGCCTGGCGCAATGGCATGCGGCGTTCTCCAGCGCTTCCGGTGGGAATGCGATCGAGCTTGACGGCGTATTCTTGTGCGACTTCGCGGACGCCAAGACCGTACAGTCGTTAAAAGAGTGGTGGCACATTCAGGTTGAGCCGGCGGAGTAAAGACGACGTGCAAACGCCAGACGACATCAAACGCAAGGAAGCCGTGAAGGGGTTGATCAATATCGCCCTTCTCGAAGGCGCCATGCTGATCGCGGTCGTCGGGGCGTATCTTTACACCGACAATCTCTCCATCCTGATTGGCGGCGTCATCGGAACGGCGATTATTTTCGGGCCGATGTTTTTTCGCTGGTTCAATGAACACGGCAAATCGCTTCAGGCGAAAGCGGGCGGGGGCGGTCATGGCGAGTGAGCGCGAACAAAGCCCGCATTACATTCCGGAGCTTGATCCGGACAACCCGGCGAGCGGGCCAAAGGTGAAGCAACGCTTTTTGTGGACTTGGTTCCTCGCAGGAATGGTTTTCACGTTTGCAGGCGCGGGTTTAACGTTCGGAGCGGGCCAAGACTGGGGGCTAGTCCTTTTAATCATTGGCTTGATCATGCTCGGAACACTGATGCCTTTTGGTTTCTAAGCAATGCTCGGATGAATTGGTAAGAAAGATGCTTGAAGATAAAGACCGGATTTTCACGAACCTTTACGGCCTTCAGGACTGGCGGCTGGAAGCGGCGAAGAAACGCGGCGCCTGGAACGGCACGGCGGATCTGATCTCGCTTGGGCATGACTGGATCATCCAGCAGATGAAGGATTCCGGGCTGCGCGGGCGCGGCGGGGCCGGTTTCCCGACCGGGCTCAAATGGTCCTTCATGCCGAAGGAAGTGAAAGACCGTCCGCATTACCTCGTCGTCAACGCCGACGAATCCGAACCCGGCACCTGTAAAGACCGCGAGATCATGCGCCATGATCCGCATCTCTTTATTGAGGGTTGCCTGATCG
>JAUHYK010000050.1 GCA_030426465.1 Alphaproteobacteria bacterium | reverse complement strand
CGAAGCCGCAATGCGCCGCCTCCGGCGTAAAATCCAGATCGTCTTTCAAGATCCCTATTCCAGCTTCAATCCGCGCCAACGCATTGTTGATATACTTGCAGAGCCTTTGCATCTTTTGGATACGCCCATGAGTAAAGTGCAGAAGCGTGAGCGCGCGGCGGCGCTGATCACAAACGTTGGTCTGCCGCCGGACGCCCTCGACAAATATCCGCATGCCTTTTCCGGCGGCCAACGCCAACGGATCGCCATCGCCCGCGCATTGGCCACAAGCCCCGAAGTCATCGTCCTTGATGAAGCGACATCGGCCCTCGACATTGCGTCACGCAATCACATCCTTGAGCTCCTGCAATCGCTATCCGCAACACGCGGCGTCTCATTTCTGTTTATTACGCATGATTTGTCGGTTATCCGCGATATCGCCGACCGGGTGCTCGTGATGAAGGCAGGCCGCATCGTCGAACGCGGCGATACGGCGCAGATTTTCACGGCGCCGGAAAATGAATACACAAGGCGCCTCATTGCGGCTGCACCTGTGATATGGTGGCGCCAAACAGGTGGAGAAACCTCCGGAGTTGAAAAATGAGCGACAACATATTGAAGCCGGGCCCACGCAATCTGATCACTGATGTCACAGGCGTCAGCGTCGGCAATGCGACGGATGAAAAGGTGCAAACCGGCGTCACCGTGTTGCGCTGCGCGCATGCCTGCATCGCCGCCGCTGATGTGCGTGGCGGAGCGCCGGGCACGCGCGAAACCGATGTGCTTTCTTCTGAAAATCTGGTGGGCCGCGCCGACGCCATTGTGTTGACCGGCGGATCTGTGTTTGGCCTCGCGGCGGCCGACGGCGCCGCGAGCGCTCTTTCGGTCGACGGCGTCGGCCTGAAACTCAGCGACAAGGGACCGGCGATCCCGATTGTGCCGGCCGCCGTACTCCACGATCTCGGCAATGACGGCGACAAGGACTGGGGCGAGACGCCGCCCTATCGCGCTCTCGGCATGAAAGCCGCCAGAAGTGCAGGCGCCGATTTTGAACTGGGGTCGCAAGGCGCGGGACGCGGGGCCATGGCGGGCGTCATTAAAGGCGGGCTCGGCTCTGCATCGCTTGTCCTTGAAAACGGCGTCACCGTCGGCGCGCTTGTGGCGGCCAATCCTGTCGGATCGGTCTATATGGCGGACGGCGAAACTTTTCACGCATGGCCTTACGAAATCCGCGGCGAGTTTGGCGGCAAAAGCCCACCGACGCTTCATGAGTTGCCAGAACCCTTTCCGGATTTCTCACGGCTGCATTTCCGCAACCAGGCCGGCGCCAACACCACGATCGCCATCATCGCGACCAACGCCGATTTAACCAATGTTGAAGCCAAACGCATCGCCATGATGGCCCATGACGGGATCGCGCGCGCGGTGCGCCCGGCGCATACAGCTTTTGACGGTGATATTGTTTTCGCCATTGCGACCGCGGAAAAGGAACTGCCTTTCGATCCGCAGCCCTTGCGGCATGGTCTTGTGGCGCGGATTGGCGCGGCGGCGTCCGATTGCCTGACCCGCGCCATCGCCCGTGCAGTTTACGAGGCGCGCGATTAACCAAGTTCGGTAATCTCCGCGCCTCGAACTGACGTCACGGCCTGTTCTTTGTATATATGCTTAATCGGAGGCGGGATTTTCCCGCAATGAACCGGCGACGAACGGCATGCGCGATCTTATTCTTCTGGGGTTCACGGCCCTTTGCCTTGCGGCCGCGATCCGCCACCCCTTTGCGGGCCTCCTGACCTGGGCGTGGTTTACGCTAATGACCCCGCACCAGGCGGCGTTCGGCGTCTACGGCGTTCCCCTGAATGTCATCATCGCCGGGGTCACCATCGCCTCCTACATCGTGTCCGGTGAAATCACGAAATTCCGCTTCGATCCTTTAACCGTGCTGATCATCCTGTTCGGCGGCTGGTTAATGGTCGCGCAGGCCTTTTCCCTGAATCCTGAAAACTCCGCCATCTATCATGACCGGTTCATCAAGACGCTCTTGTTCATCGTTCTTTGCGCCCAGATGGCGGCGGGGAAACTTCGCTTCAATGCGCTCGTATGGACGGTCGTCATATCCATCGGATTTCTGGCCGCCAAGGGCGCTGCTTTCACCTTCATGACGCTTGGCCAGTATCATGTGCAGGGCCTTACCAACACGGTCCTCGAGGACAACAACCATTTCGGCATCGCCGTCGCGACCATCCTGCCGCTCATCCTCTATCTGCGGGAAGAATCCGCGCGGCCCATCGTACGGCAGGGCCTTCTCGCGCTGTTCTGCCTCGCAGTTGTCGCGATCATCGGCACGCAGTCCCGCGGCGCCTTCCTGTCGCTTATTGCGTTCAGCGGCTTTTTCTGGCTCCGCTCAAAACACAAATTCGCCATCCTCGCCGGCTTGGTCCTCGTCATGGCGCCGACAATCGCCTTCATGCCGGGCAAGTGGACGGACCGCATGAGCACCATTGGCGAAGCGACGCAGGACGCCTCCTTCATGGGACGCGTCGACGCCTGGGTGATCAATTACAAACTAGCCGTTGAACATCCCATGACCGGCGCCGGCCTCAGAAACTCCTACGAAAAAGAGATCGCTCAATCGGTCGATATCGAACGCGCCGACAGCGCGAAGGCCGCGCACAGCATTTATTTCGAAGTGCTCGGCGGTTCAGGCTTTGTCGGGCTGGCCATATATCTCTCGCTTCTGGCGGCCGCGCAGCTCACCGCGTGGCGCATCTATCTTTCCCGCGCCAATGAACGCCTGGCGCCCTGGAAATGGCGCTTCGCCTATTACGCACAAATGTCGCTCGCTGTATTCGCGATTGGCGGCGCTTCTGTATCGCTGGAGATGTGGGATGGCTATCTTGTCATCATCGCGCTTGTTTCCGCCTTGAGTAAAATGGCGGTCACTGATGAAAAACCAGAGGGCCATGCGCTCCAGAAAGCGCGCATGCGCAATTGGCGCGGCCGCAAACGTCTCAAGGAAATTCTTGGGGAAACTGAAAACCCGGCCCAGTCTGCGCCGTAATCCCGCGATCTTAATCAGCCGCGAATGCCGCCGCGCCGCTTTGTGTTTTTACAGACCCGCCGCTGTGCGCCGTCTCGTGATCATGCGCTCGTTCATGGTTGTGACCGCTGGCGGCGCTCATATCCGGGCATTCTTCACCAATTTCCACCTGAATCGTGGAGTGATGAATATTGTAGTGTTCTTCTAGACAGGCCTTGGCCTCCGCCAGCGCGCCGGCCGCATCGCGCGCATCGGCGACGGTCACATGCATGGTGAGGCGCGGCTGCTCCGGCGTGATCTGTGAAATCTGAATGTTATGTACGCTCTTGATCTGTTGAGCGGCTTTTAAAAGATCGGTTTCGAGTTCGGCGATATCAATGTTAGTGGGTGCGCCTTCCAGAAGAATATAGCCGGTTTCACGAACAAGCCTTAGCGCGGACACGCCAATTAATAAGGCGACGCCAATAGACAAGATCGGATCGATCGCCAGCCAGCCCGTTCCCGCGATCACAAGCGCTGCGATGATCGCCGCCACAGATCCAAGAAGATCGCTCACCACATGCAGCATGGCGCCGCGCATGTTGAGGTTTTGCTCATCGCGGCGATGAAGAATGAAAAATGCAATTGCATTGGCGATGAAGCCCGCCACGGCGACCCACAACATCAAGGAGGCGTCGACTTCAACCGGGGTGAGAAACCGATGCACGGCCTCAAACACAATCCACACAAGCAAGATGGCGAGCAGGACGCCGTTGACGAAAGCGGCCAGAACCTGCGCCCGCCGATAGCCGAAATGGAGGCGCTTATCGGCCGGACGCGCGGCGAAGAACTGGGCGCTCGCAGCAAGGCCAAGCGCCAGCGCATCGGTCAGCATGTGGGTGGCGTCGGCAAGCAGCGCGAGCGATCCGGAAATGACCCCGCCAACAACCTCGATCACCATAAAGATGACGATGACCGCCAGGGCCATGAGGAGACGGCCCGTCACTTTGCCGACAGGCTGATGGTGGTGCTGGTGGGTGCAATTGTCCATGCGCTCGCCGGTTTTCGTCGTCTTCTACGCGCGGAAGGCTTACAAGTTGGCGCGACTTTAGTCTGCGCGCGCCAGCCAGAGCAAGGTAAACCGCCGACATTTCACAGGAAATTCAACAGGGTTCGTTCACCATACCGGCGCCGATCCGGGGCAAAAAAAGGTGACGTGATAACATTTTCATTGCTATCATCCCGAGTGTTTTGCGGGTAGGACAACTCGTCCGAAGAGTATGCGTACTATAAGCAGGAAGGGGCCCTGCAGGTTTGTTTGGGGAAAGCGTCATCATTAATGGGCTGCTTGCCAGCCTAGCGGCCGCGGCCATGAGCGCGTTTGGCATTTTCGCCATGGCGTCGTTCAGCGGCTGGGCGCAGCGCAATAGCGCCTACTGCGCCGCATTCGCCGTGGGATTGTTGAGCGTGGGCGTCATGTTCCACCTTATCCCCGAAGCGACAAGCATCTCCATATCCGCATTAAGTTGGGTTCTCGCGGGCTTTGTCGCCATGGTGCTGATCGGCATGGGCGTCCAGACAGCCGTCGCGCGCCAGCCGGAAGGCGCCGCCCTCACCTTTGGTTATGTCTCTATCATCGGCCTTGCGGCGCATTCGTTTTTGGATGGCGCGGTTTACGCAGCCTCCTTTTGGGATGAAGCCTTTACCGGGTGGCTCGCCACAGGCGGACTCCTGTTTCATGAGTTTCCCGAAGGCGTCATTGCTTACGCGCTTCTTGCCCAGGCCGGATTGCAACGCTCACGCGCCATCATTCTCGCGTTGATCGCGGCGGCGTTAACAACCGTAGCGGGAACTATAACCGCGCAATCAATCTTCAGCCTCGCCAGCGCGCCGCCTCTTGCCGCGATGCTTGGCGCCGCCGCCGGAGCCCTGATCTATGTGCTGATCTTCCATCTCGGGCCGCACGCCACGAAAACGCCGAACAAGCGCGGCTATGACATCGCCATGCTTGGCGTTGTCATCGGCACCGCCGCCATCCTGTTTGAAAAAATGGCTGGCGGCCATATCCATTAAAATGTGGGGTCGGCTTTTTAGGCCCGGAAAATTAATCCTTGCAGCCGGCGATGCCCGCTGTCGGCGACACCATGCTCCAGCCTTTGTTGTCACGGACCTTGATCAATCCCTGCTCCAGATAAGCTCCGCCTTCAAAGCCAAGGCCGAAACGCGCCGAAACATCCACCGTCACCCCGTCGCCGCTGTCAAAGGTCTGACGTTCGAAAACGCCGAACCCGGCGGCGCCTGCATAATCGATACGCTTCAAGATCACTGGCTCGCCGGCGACATTGATCTCGGCTTCATCGCCCGAGACAAACCGGAACACCGCCGCTGGGCGCCGGCCTTCCAGAGTCCATAGCACCATGCCGCAGGATTTTTCCGGCAGTTTTGCATCGGCGATCGGCCGAAGCCCCTGCGCGCCCGCCGCCTCGCTCGCGAGATCGACGCCGGCGCCTGTCTCCGCCTGACGCGCTTTGGACCCTGTCCCTGTTGTGGCGCATGCGCCAGTGAGGGCGAACAGCGCACATGATGCGAGCGTTACTGCCTTCATGATCCTGCTCCTGTCAAAATGCCGGCCGAGCCATACGTCAGCGCGCCATTATCATCTTCAAAACCGAAGACGCGCAAAGCGGAAGCGATGTTTTCTTCCGAGGCGCGCGCCGTCGCCGTGACTTCATAAGTGAGCGCTGGATTGAGAAGGAGGCGAAGATCGGCCGCCATGCGCTCATTCTCACCCGCCAGCGTCACCGCCAGCTTGTCGCCGTCACATTCAACCTGCCCGCTCAACGGCAAGGGCGGCAGATTATAACGTTTCGTCGGCCCGTCGAGCGCGTTGGTCCACAAGGTTCCGAACGCCTGACGACAGCCATCTTCAAGGCTGAAATCGAGGCGCTCAACATCCAGCCTCGCCTCGCCTTGCGCCGGTTCCCCCAGAAGACCGCGCACCGCGACGGCGGCGAGGTCGATATCCGCCTCTACATTGCGCAGGGACACGCGTCCTCCGCCAGCAGACACCGTTCCCGAACCGCGCACAACGCCATCGACGGAAAGGGTCATTTCAGGCGACAATCGTAATAGGGATAGCGGCGACAAGCGAAATCTGACATCGCCGAGCGCAACCCCGCCGGCGGAGACAGAGCCGAGTTCACCTTCCCAGATCGTCCCGCGCGCTTCGGCGTAAGATAGTGCGCCGCCGCTTTTATTGGCGAAGAGCGAAACAGCGCTGGCCGGGATCGACGCAATCAAAGTCCCCAGAAAAACAAATGCGCCAATGATCAAAGGCATCCGCAATGAGCTCGACGCCTCAGGCTGGTTTTTTTGCGCCATCGTCACCGCTCCAGCACCAGAACCTGCGGCGTGACCATGCCATCCTCACCGCGCGCGATATCTGCGAATGCGATGCTAGCGCCAAACCTGTTTTGCATGAGCGCCAGCCACTCAAAAAACACATCGCCGCTTACCGCAGCGACCTGAATTTCAATCTGGCCATTATTCTCCGTACCGATACGAACCAGCTCAACCCCGGCGCTGCGCGCAGTTTCAAGGATAGTCTGTCGCAGTGGCGCAGCCGCTTGAGGCGCCGAAGCCTCTGAGCCGCCGGAGACAGCCGCCGCCGCCGCGGTAAGTTCATAGCCGTCGCGAGCCGCAGACGCTTTACGCGCCGCGTCTGATCGGAGGTCAGCGAGCGGGCGCATAATTCCCAAAGACAGGAACAACACACCAGCGAGCCCGCCCGCGATCAGGATCAACAAGCGCTCGCGCGCGGAAAGATCATGCCACCAGCTCATGACGCACTCACCCTTAACTCGCCGAGATATGCGCTATTGCCGGTGCGACGCACACTGCCCGTCTCTGTAGCCTGAAGGCCGCGCGCTTCGAGCATGCGTTTCAGAGTCTCAATCTGCGTGATGTCGCCGAAGCGCAAATTGATCGAATATTCGTCGCGCGCGCCATTATACCGGATGCGGTCAATCTGAACGCCGCTCGAGCCCTCAAGGCTGTCCGCCAGCGCGTTGGAAATCGTCAGGAACGACCGCCCGCCGCCGCCGCCCGAGCCCAACACCTGCCGCGCATACGTCCTGGGATCGGCGCCCGCGGCTTCAGGAAAGGCGGTTTCA
This sequence comes from Alphaproteobacteria bacterium, assembly GCA_030426465.1. Taxonomy (GTDB): domain Bacteria; phylum Pseudomonadota; class Alphaproteobacteria; order Caulobacterales; family Parvularculaceae; genus Hyphococcus. The sequence goes on along the minus strand of JAUHYK010000050.1, from coordinate 26,168 downwards.
TGAAGCGCAATCGTATCCTGTTTCAGGCGTTCCGCCGTGCGCAGGTCACGAACTAAACCGGAGACATTCACAAGCAACAGCGCCGCAACAGACGCCGCCGCAAGAAGTCCGGCGCGCCGCCAGGGGCCAGCCGCCGCGCGCCAGTCGCGCCGCTTGCGATACGCGCCCTGCATCAGGTTCGGCGCGTTGGTCACGCCTTCGGCGAAAAACCCGATCAGGGCGTCAGTATTCATCAGGCCGCGCTGGTCGATTTCGATGTCGTCACGCAAGCCCGCCACTCTTTGCTGCGTGAATGCGATGACCTTGCGCACTTCCTCGTCGTTCAACAGAACGGGCAGAAGATCGTCCGCAAGCGGCTTTTCGATAGCAAATCCCTTGAGACCAACAACGCCGAGGACGCGATCCGCGATTTCGATAATAACAGCGCGGCCATCGAACATGGGCGTCAGCGCATAGTCGACGGTGATCACATCCGGCGATAGACCCGCATCCGCCAGCGCCGCAGTCCACATCTCGATCTCGGATTTCTTGACGGCAAGAGCTATCCCTGCGCCGCTATTATGACGAGTCGTCGCCACATGGATATGTTCCAGGCTTTCGGCGAGCTCATCTTCTAAAAGCATGTTCGCCGCCGCCCGGAACTGGGCCGCCGATTTCGGAGGCACCGGCAAAGAGCGCATTGTCGCCCTCTCACCGCGCAGCACGCCGACAACGAGGCGAGCAGCCTCCGCCCTTCCTGCGATGGCTGAGAGACCGGCCGCATTTTCGGCTGTGTCAGCCTCCAGAATATCGTCCTCGCCAACGAAAGCCCACCGGACGGGATCGTCCGGCGTTTCTCCGAGAAGAAGAATTAAGGTTTCGTTCACTCTTCCGCCCCCAGACGACGGGACAGAACTCTCGCCCTGCCTCCATTAGTGTCAATAACTGACGTCATTTCCAGTAAGGCAGTATCATAAACAATCTCTGCACGGGCGATCAGGAAGCGCGATGTCACCGCAAAACGCGCAGAATTTTGAACGTCCAGATCCCCGATTGGCGGCGTTTCAAGGAACGCCTCCACCGTCAGCCAGCCCCCCGGGGGACGGGCGGCGATCAAATCCGCTGCGACCTGCAAGCTCACGGTGTCGCCGAGCGCCGCGGCGAGCACTGGCGCATGACGCTCAGACAGCATGTTCACATTCATGACCGAAGACGCATCCGGCTCTATCGCGCACAGATAGGGTTTCAGCGTCCCGTAAAGTTCACGCGTGACGCCTTTCACGGCGCGCAACTCGGACACTGACGCCATCGGCCGGTTTCCCGTGCGATAGGGCGATGGAAGCGCGGTGTAATATTCGTCCTCGCTGCCCTGGGGGCGGCGATTGGTGTCCTTGTCGACCCAATCGCCGATGGTTTCGGCAAGCGCAATCGCATCAAACTCGCCAATCCCCAGATGGCCGGCGAGACGGACAAATTCCTCCCGGGGCTGGTTGGCGTCGCTGGCGCCGGTTCCGGTTACATCAGCGCCAAGCGTGTTGATATTGAAGCAGGCGGTGCCGTCGCCAAGGAAAACCCTCGCGCCGCCATCGTCAAACGGGAGCTCCACGGGCGCCGACGCCCAAGCATCGTCCAGAGACATGACGCCGCTATCATCGGAAGCAATCTCCTCAATCGCGGAGACGGCAAGCGTTTCAACTGCGAAGGCGCGCCAAAGGGCTTCGCCGCGCGAGAGCACATTGCCCGTGCGCGCGGCGGCGCGTGTTGTCAGCTCCATGGCTGACAGCGCCACGAAAGAAAGCGTCGCCGCCAGCAAGAGGACGATCAAAAGCGCGGCGCCTTTTTGGTTGTCACGCCACCTCATGAAATCCCCTCCATGGCGCCAATCCAGAAGAGTTGTTCAACAGGGTCACGCCCTTCACGCTCAAGAGTGATCGAAAGCGCTCGCGGCGGCGCCCCGCCGCCGGACACCGGCCAGATATCCGACCATTCCAGTTCGCCGCGCTGTTCCCCGAGCAAAAACACGGCATTTGCATCAAGGAGGTTATCGAACAGGACACGCTCGGTCATATCGGCGTCCGTCGCCTCATCCAGATAGGCGCGGCTGCGGCGAATGAGGGCGCCGCCGCGATAAACATACTCCACGAATTGCAGCGCGCTGCGCGGCTCCTCGGCGCCCGGATTAATCCACCCGGCGCGCACGAAAGACGCGAGCAGGCGTTCATCATCCTCACGCCGCGAACCAAAGCTGGTCAGATTGCCCATGAAGGCTGCGGGCCGGCCATCGCCGAACTCATCACGCACTTCCCGGATGACCACCTGCGCCAGATCTTCCTTGATCAGGCTGCGGGCGATCTGAAAGCTTTTCAGATCATCATCCACCACAGCGAGCTGGTCCCGGCTGTCGACGCCAAGGCGCAAGGCGTAAACCGCCGTCGCCGCAATAGCGGAAAACACCAGAAGCGCTATCAGCACTTCCGGCAGGGTGAGCCCCTTTTGCGCGCGGGCCGTCATGACGTCCTCCGCATGGAGACAGCGTGACCAAGACGCTGACCGCTTGCCGGCGCCAGAATATCGATTTCAATGCGCACAATGTTGTCAACGCCGGTTTCAATAATCGCGCGGCGGTAATGCAAGGTTTCGCCGCCAACTGTGACGTCGCCTCCGCTCTCGCCAATTTCCGTCGCCTCTTCGAGGACCATCGCCTCGACCATGAGATTGTCAGCGGCGATGGATGCCATGGCGCGTTCACGCATGGAGGAAGCGAAGCGCGTATTCTGTCCCAACAGGACAAGGAGCGCGCCAATGACAAGCCCCATGACGGCAAGCGCCACCAGAGTCTCGACCAGCGTTACGCCTTTTTGGCTCTTACGCGCCGTCTTCATCACGCACATCCACATGACCTGCACCGTCGAGCGTCACCCGCCAGACCTCGCGCCGGTCCTGAAACACAACTGTTACCGGCGTTGACTCTCCCGTTGGAAGGAACCGCAGGTCGGGCCGGATAATTTTTTCATCTTCGTCTCGCCGTTCGCGGCGCCTTGTATCCTCTGGCTCATTCTTTTTAGCGGGTTCCTCGTGCGTCACCGCGACAGAAAAATCCGCCGGAAAATCTTCCGCCGTCAGACGGGGTTCGGCGTTCTGTTTCCACTCACCACGATCATAGCGATAGAACGCATATCCATCCTCTCCGAGACGCACGCCTATCAGCGCGCCTTTCGTGATGGCGTCCTGCGCCGCGAAATCGAGCCGCGCCGCCAGCCGCTCCGCCGTACGGCGCACATCGCTGCGGCCTGGCGGGGCGTTGATAACAACCACCCCCGCCACCATGGCCGCCAGCGCCAGCACGATCAGGATCTCGACAAGCGAAAATCCACGCTGGCCTTTCCGCCGCGATAGACGCGACGCGATATGCCTATCTGTCTTCATTCGTCCAGTTGCCGATATCCGCATTCAACCCTTCGCCGCCGGGTTCGCCATCGGCGCCAAGAGAATAAAGGTCATAGGCGCCGCCGCGCTCGCCCGGAAAACGGTACTCATAAGGGTTGCCCCACGGGTCCGTCGGGAGCTCGCCGCGGAGATAACCGCCCGGCCGGTAATTACTAGCGTTGCGCGCGTCGGACGGCGCCTTGATCAACGCTTCCAGTCCCTGTTGCGATGTCGGATAGTTCATCATGTCGAGGCGATACTGATCGAGCGCGCTTTCGATGACGCCGATATCGATCTTTGTTGTGTCGACAGCCGCCTTGTCTCGCGCGGGCAGGACGTTGATCACGACAATCGCAGAAATCAGCGCGAGGATTGCAAGCGCGACGAGCAGCTCAACCAGCGAAAAGCCTCTCTGACGGCGTTTCATAACTTTCTTCATAGTAGTCGTCTCCCTTAACCGACCGCGAGCGTGTTGATCCGCAGGATCGGCATCAAAATTGACAGAACGATGACGAGCACCGCGCCGCCCATGGCGACAATAATCGCGGGCTCCAATAGCCTTAGCGCCACTGTCGACGCCGTGTCGAATTCTTCTTCCAATTGCAGCGCCGCCTTGTCCAGCAGCTCGGACAGGGCGCCGGCCCGCTCACCCGCGGCAATCATATGGGTCAGCATCGGCGGCAGGACATCCGCGCGCTTGATCGCCGCTGCAAGGGAAGCGCCCTCTCCGACCATCGTCACCGTGCGGTCGAGGCGAGAGCGGATATAGCTGTTCGAAATCGTGCGCTGCGCGCCAACCAGACTATCCAGCAAAGGCGCGCCGCCGGAAAACAGGGTTGCGAGCGTGCGGGCGAAACGGGCGCCGTCAACTGCGCGCGAAAGCCGCCCCAGCACCGGAACCTTCAGCATGAACCGGTCGACGGTGAGCTTGAAACCCGGCTCCTTCATGGCGCGCCAGAAGGCGGCGGCCAAAACAGTAATAAGAAGAAGAGCGAACAAGCCATAGCTCACTGTCCAGTTCGACAGACCAACGACGATTTTCGTCAGCAATGGCAGCTCGGCGTTGAAGCTGTTGAACTGGTCGATAATTTTCGGCACGACGAAAACCATCAGCGCGGTGACAACGCCGCCAGCGATCACCATCAACGCCAATGGATAGATCATCGACGCGACCGCCTTGTTTTTAATCGCCCGGTTTTTTTCAAGCATGGAGGCGAGCCGGTCCAAAACGCCGCCAAGATCGCCGGAGGTCTCCCCGGCGGCGATGACTGCGCGATAAAGGGCCGGAAAGGATTTCTCGTCCTCGCCAAGCGCGTCGGCGAAACGCCACCCCTCCATCACCCGCTCGCGCACGGCGATCATGCGCGTGCGGGCAGGTCCGGATTCCGACTGCACGGCGACGGCGTTCAAAGCTTCTTCGAGCGGCGTGCCGGCGCCAATGAGCGCTGACAATTGCCGCGTCATCATCACCAGTTGGCCCGGTTTGACGCGTGGTTTCTCGGCGCCAAAGGGGCCGGACTTCTTTTCGCTGCGCGGCGCTGAAAGCCGCAGCGGCGTCAGTTTCATGCGCCGCAATTCCTGGCGCGCCTGACGCTGGCTTTCAGCGGAGAGAACGCCCTTTTTCGAACGCCCGCCAAGATCGAGGGCTTCATACTCAAAGGCCGGCATCATCTTCCTCCTGATGCACGACCCGCAAGACTTCCTCAAGCGCAGTCAGTCCCGCCCGCGCATGGCGCAGGCCCGATTGCTGCAGCGTTTCGCCATGAGCGAAAGCATGCGCTGCGAGGTCCTGCTCATTGGCGCCGTCATGAATGAGGCGTTTCAGTTTTTCATCGACGATAATCAGTTCATAAACGCCCACACGACCTTCATAGCCGGTCTGGTTGCAGCGCCCGCAACCGGCGGGATGATAGAGCGTCACCTCTTCATGTTCCCCGGCGCCGATCATCCGCTTCGTCGCGGCATCCGCCGCGTAAGGCGTTTTGCAAGACGGGCACAGGCGCCGAACGAGACGCTGCGCCATGACGGCGGCGATGGTCGATGACAACAGGAACGCCTCAACCCCCATATCGCGCAAGCGCGTGATCGCGCCTGCAGCGGAGTTCGTATGGACGGTCGAGAGAACAAGGTGACCGGTAAGCGAGGCCTGCACCGCAATTTCTGCGGTTTCAACATCGCGAATTTCGCCAACCATGACGATATCCGGGTCCTGACGCAAAATGGCGCGCAGGCCCGTTGCAAAGGTCATCCCTACCTTCGGATTGATCTGGGTCTGACCGACGCCCTCTATGGCGTATTCCACCGGGTCTTCGACAGTGAGAATATTTCGGCTTGGTTCATTCAACACTGTCAGCGCGCCGTAAAGCGTCGTTGTTTTACCTGAACCGGTTGGACCCGTGACGAGGATGATCCCGTTCGGACGCGTCAACACTTGCTTGAAGCGCGTTAAAATCTCCGGCGGCATGCCAAGACCGTCAAGATCGAGCCGCGCCTCGTCCTTGTCGAGGATACGCATCACGACCCGCTCGCCAAATCGGGCCGGCAGGGTCGATACACGCACATCCACGGTTTTGCCGCCAAGCGCCAGCGAGATGCGCCCATCCTGGGGCACCCGGCGTTCAGCGATATCAAGGCGCGCCATGACTTTTACGCGTGAGGTCAACACCGGCGTCATGCGCGCCGGCAGTGAGAGGATTTCACGAAGGACGCCGTCGATGCGCAACCGCACGGATAGCGCCTTTTCATAAGGTTCGATGTGAATATCGGACGCCTTCACCTTTACCGCCTCGGCGATGAGTGCGTTGATGAGCCGGATCACCGGCGCATCGTTTTCACTGTCGAGGAGGTCCGCGGTCTTCGGCAGGCCCTCCGCGAGGGAGGCGAGATCGGCGTCATCGCCATCAAGGTCGAGATCAGCCGTTGATATGCCTTCAACGGAATAAATCTCCGACAGGCGCCGCTCAAAAGCGTCCGGCGGCAGAATGTCAACGGCGACGGGCGCCCCAACGGTTCGGCGCGCCTCAATCACCGCCCAAGGGTCTGGCGCCTTGCCGCGCGCGCCCAGAACAACCGGCCGCGCCTCTCCATCGAGCACGATAAGACCGCGCTCTTTTGCGAAGGCGTAGGCGAGCCTGCTCGCGGCTCTGACGGTTGTCTCACTCATATGGTCTTCCGTTGCGCCTATTCCGGTTGCGCGGCGGGCAACTCAGCGCCCGTCACGTCATTGATCAGGCGCTCCATCTCTGAAGTCGGCTCGCCGCTACGCAGGAGTTCACGCGCGCGCATGTAATCGAATTTACGCCGCGTCGCCGCATTCGCCGTTTCGCGGTCGCGGATAATTGTCGGCCGGATAAACACCATCAAATTCTGGCGGCGACGCTCCTTTGAACTCGATTTGAAAAGATTGCCGACGCCCGGAATATCACCGAGCAGCGGCACCTTGTCTTCGGTATCCTCTTGTTGGTCGTCGATAAGGCCGCCGATGACGAGGATATCGCCATCATCGACCAGCGCCGTTGTTGTAATCTCGCGCTTGTTGGTGATCAGATCCGTCGAGTCAGCAATGATAGGCCCGGCGATCGACGAAATTTCCTGAACGATCTCAAGCGTCACTGTTTCGCCGTCATTAATCTGCGGCGTCACCTCAAGAATAACACCCACCTGCTCCCGGCTGACGGTGCGAAAAGCGTTGGAGAAATTATCGCCAACGGCTTCGCCCGTGGTAATCGGAATTTCCTGCCCGACCTGAAGCCGCGCCGTTTCATTATCGAGGGTCACGACCGACGGCGTTGAAAGCACATTGGAGTTGGTGTCGGCCTTGATCGCCGTCAGGATGCCGCCGAATATATTGCCGCCGCCAAGATCGACGCCGCCGCCAAGGGAAAAGCCATTCACGCCCAAGAGCGATGTCAGCGCCGCCTGGGCGAGATCGTCCGCCACATCATCCGCAGCGCCATCGGAGAGACCGGTCGGATAACCGCCGCCGCGCAACAAGGCCGCGCCCGCGGCGCCCAGAATATTCGGCTGCGCCGATGAAAAATTAGTGGCAGTAAAAGGAACGCCATTTTCTTCACTGCCGGTGAGGAAATATTGAACGCCGAGATTGCGCGCCGTCGTGTCTGAGACTTCGACGATGATCGCCTCAACCAGAACCTGCGCCCGCCGGACATCAAGCTGGCCAATGACATTCTGCAAGGTGCGTTGAAGGCTGGCGTCGCCATTGATAATAATGGAGTTGGTAGGCTTGTGAAAAGAAACAGTAGCGCGGTTGTTGGAAACCGCCCCTTCGGCGGATGTTCCGCTGCGCGTATTGTTCGCGACGTCCTCAAGCAACGGCGCCAGTTCCTCCGCGTCTGCATGTTTAAGATAAACAACCGTCAGTTCCGAAGTCGCCTCGCCATATTGGTCAAGCTCGCCAATCACGAGTTCAAGCCGGCGCATCAGGGCCGGCTCGGCGCGGATCAGCAGCGAGTTACTCGCTTCCACGGCGACAACGCTATAAGTGGCGCGCCCGCCATTTTCTTCCGACAATTCCTGCGCAAGCTCGCGCACCAGCCGCGCCACTTCTGACGATGAGGCGTGCTGCAACGGAATTGTGCGATAGATCGTGATGTCACGGTCGAGCTGGCGCAACACTTCGCGAATGCGCGCGGCGTTGTCTGCGGTATCAACGATGATGACCGCGTTGCCGGAACGGACCGGACTGACGACGCCGTTATTGCCGATAATTTGCGCAAGATTGGCCGCCGCCTCGCGGGCGTCCACATAGTTGAGACGCACGATCTGCGTTGTCAGATCGGAGCCGACCCCCTCGCCCACCGGGCCCGCCGTGCGCGCTGCTTCCTGCAGGGGCACAATCCTGTATTTGCCGTCGCCAACCGGCGCCGCCACAAAGTCATTGACGCGCAGCATCGCCTGAAACAGCTCCCAGGCCTCATCAGCGCAAAGGCCGCCATTGGGCGGCGATTTCACCGTCACCCGGCCCTGCACCGCCGGATCGAGCAGAAACGTGCGGCCCGTGCGGATCGCGATTTCATCAATCACGGCGCGGATGTCCGCGTCTTCGTAATTGAGAGATTCTCCACAGTTTTCCTGCGCATAAACCGCCGAAGACGCAAACACACTCAGCAAAACGCAACACCCGGCGGTAAAACTTTTACGATACGACGGCATTACTCATCCCCTATCCGTCTTTCGACAGTTGTATTGTTTCAAGGGCGCCGTTGCGTTCCACGACAAGCGTCGCGGCGCCCGATTTCATAAACTGGCTCATCATCGCCGCAAGTTCCGCCGGCTCCATGGAGGGAGGCGATCCGTTGACGCTGCGCAGAATATCGCCGTCTTGAAGACCTGCGGCTTCAAACGCGGCGCGGTTCTCGCCTGCATGAAAAATGATCGCCGGCTGCCCGGCCGAATCGAGACCCGGTGAAATGCTGAAGGGGGCGCCCGGCGCCGGGTTCTGGATCTTGTCTTCGGCTGGCGTGGGGCCTTGCGTTTGCGGGTCGGTGTTTTGCGCCGGACGCGCCGCACGCTCTATTGGCGCTTTCGATTCAAAACGCAGCGACTCGCGAACGCCGTTCTGCTCGATCACCACCTGATCCGAATAGACTGCGATCAGGCGCACGCCTGACACGATTTCCTCGCCCACGGCGAAGCGGCGCTGTTTGCCGTCAGGGCGCTCTATGATCGCCGAGCCTTCTCCGGTTTCGGGCCAGACGCCGGTGAGCGTCAGATCAAGCGCCGTTTCCGCGAGTTCCGGTCCGGTCTCGACGACAGTCGGGTCAATGACCGCCTTCGGAAATGGGTTGCGGCCTTCAACGGCCGCGCTGGTTTTCGCCGCCGCGGGCAGCGCCGCCATCTGGTCGCCGGCTGGCACAGGCAATGGCGCGAAAAACGCGATCGCCGCTCGGGCCAGCAGAAATGCAATCAGCGCGATCAGCACCCATTCAGCGATGCGGGGCGCGAGGGTGCGCGCCTTGGCGCCCCGCAAGAATGCAGGCGCCCCGAGATCGCTATGCAGCCCAAAACCCGCCACTTTCTAATCCCTTACGCCGCCCGTCGCCGGTTCTGACGGCTTTTTCAGTAATCCCCACCAGCTTCCGACAGGAACCCAGAAAGGCTTTAGCAAACCTATAGCGGCCAGCCCACTCACAATGGTGACGACATCCATTCAATTTGTATTCCAAAAACCCCCTAAAAGCCCGTGAAATTCCTTGGATTTTCTGGTTTTTGGCGACCTGACGAGGCCGATTTACGGCCATCGTGGCTATACGGCCGTAAAAGCAAGACCCGGCGGCGCCCAAAAGGGCCCACCGGGTCTCGTACTCGACAGGGTTAACGCTACTTAGCTCTCTCCACCGTCCTGGAGCTTAGAAATGGGCTGTCAGGCTCGCCGAGAGGCTGCGCCCGCGTTCATAGGTGCGGAAGTCGACGACGCCGTCCGGCGCGCGTACCGCATCCATCGTGCCCCGCTGTTCCTCAATGTGCTTTGTCGCAAGGAGGTTACGCGCGGACAGACCGATCGTGAAATCCGTGCCGTGAATATTCACGTTCTGACGGAATACTGCGTCGAGCTGGAAGCCAGGCTTCTCATAGACATCGAGCAGGCGGTTCGCCTTGGTCAGGGCTTCACCCCGGGCCAGAAGACGCTCCGAGACCCAGCCTCCGAGGATCGTGAACTGGATGTTCTCGCCTTCCCAGCCAAACTGGGTGTTCACGATATGCTTCGGCGTTCCCACCATGGACGAACCGTCAAGGCCGTAAGTGGAGGCAAGCACCGTATCGCCGTCACGTTCGGTGATCATGTCGGATGCGCCGACAACAATTTCCGATTCCGTGTAGGTGTAGTTTACCGAGAACAGCCATTCCTGTTCACTCAACCAGTTGTCGCCCGGCATGGAGAAGCGCGTGCGATATTCGAACTCACCGCCATAAAGTCTGGCTTTCGGAGAGTTGATAAAGCTCGACTGGAATGAGAAGTCCGTGGTCGTGAACTGAACTTCCTCAATCGGATTGTCGATGGTTTTGTAAAAGCCGCCCAGCGTGAGGAACTGGTTCCGTCCGAGATAATATTCATAGCGGGCGTCATAGTTCCGGAACTCGCTGTCCGTGAGGAAGCTGTTGCCGAAATAAGTCCGGTCCGTTTCGGGATCGGTGAATTGCGAGGCCGCGAGTTCGCGGAACTGCGGACGCGCAACAGTGTGTGAATAGCCGGCCCGAAGCTGCATGTTGTCCAGGAAGTTCCAGGTGATCATGGCGGATGGCAGCCAGTAATCATTGGACAGCATCGTATCAAAGGCGGTCGAGTCCGCGAAGCGGTCGAACACGTCAACAAGCTGGTCAGCTGTTTCGTAGCGGACGCCGGCGGTTGTGCGAACCGTCGGGATCAGCTCGGCGTCAATCTGGGCGTAACCGGCATGCGTGGTCAGTTCGCCATTATAGGAGTTAACGCCCTGCGTGTTGGTGTCGATCAGCTTGAACCGGTTTGGGTCGATATTGTCCGGCGAATAGGCGAAATCGATACGCGCCTGCGCAACGTCAAGCGGGATCGACGTGTTCAGCGTGAAGTTGAACGGGTTGGAAATGAATTCGCGATCATTGTCGCTATATTCATACCCAGCCGAAATCGTCAGCTCCCGTGCGCCTGAAATCGGAGCAAACCAGAAAACATCCGCCCCACCGCTCCAGGTGTCATCGGTCAGTTCAGAGAAGTTGATATTGTGACGCGTGTTGAAGACGATAGACGCCGGACCGACGATATTATCGTTTTCATCAATCGGCGCCGAACGGTTTTCCAGTGAACGCTCATAAGGAGCGTCCCGGGTCGACCGCGCGAAAGCGCCGCGCCAGTTCACTGCGAACTGATCGCTCAGGTTATGTTCGCCAGCCGCCTGACCCATCATCAAGGCGCGCTCCAGCCAGGAATTGGCTTCGGTGACGAAGCCGCCCGCGCCTTCCGCGTTGAAGTTAAAGCCTTCCTGGATCTGTGCTTCTTTCCGGGTGGAATGGATATAAAGCCCGGTCAGGGTCAGCGTGTGCTGATCGGTCTCCAAGGCAGCGGTAAGCAGGCCGTTCACCGTCGCGTCGAGCGCCGTTTCCATTTGTGTGGAGTTGATGCCGACACGTTCTTCTGACGCAAGCTGGCGGATCGAATTCTTGGTCGTCCAATCCTGCTTGTAGCCGATGACCCCGGCGATGCTGAAGGTCGCACCGCTGTCCATTTCCCAGAACTTGCCGCCATCGACCGAGCCTTCGAAGTTCGGGCCGAGGGTGCCATTCTGGATGACAGAAAGCGGTGAGTTTTCGAGGCTTTCGCCCACAGCTTCCTGTTCCGCGTCGGAGAGATCCGCAAGCTGCGTGTCTGTGGCGATCACAGCAGCGAGCGCATCGGGAACGCTGCGCGTGCCATTGTCGTAGCCGAGCCAGTCAAGACCGCCGCCATGCACATAAAGACCATCGCGCGCGGTCGTAACGAGATTGGCGCCGATTCCGATCTTGGCGTTGAGGAAGTTTTCACTCGGCTTGCGAAGTGTCTCGAGGTCGATGATGCCGCCGCCGAATTCACCGGGATAGTTCGGCGAAAAGGTTTTCTGCACCGTTGCGCCCGCGAGGATATTCGACGGGAAAAGATCGAGCGGAACGGTCCGCTTTAACGGCTCCGGGCTTGGCAGCGGCGAACCGTTAAGGCGCGCCGAAGAGTAACGGTCGCCAAGACCGCGGACATAGGCGAATTTTCCGCCGACAACACTGAGGCCCGAAAGACGGGTTAGTGCAAGAGCGGCGTTGTCGTCGCCGGTGCGCCGAAGGTCATCGGCGTTGAGGAACGTTGCGACCTGTGACGTTGCCCGCTGGGGTTCGGGAATATTGCGGCCAAGGACGACGATCTCGTCTGAGTAGGTTGGCTGGATGGATAGACCGCCTGAACTTCCGGCATCCTGCGCAAATGCGGGGGGAGCAATCAGCATCGACGATGCGAGAAGCCAACTCCCTAGTTTGTGATACGGATTCATAACATTAAATACCCTGATCTGAGTTCATGAGGATGAAAGGCCGGCGCGCTCCGGTAAGGAGCGCGCCGCGCTGTCACGCGTCTTAGCAATCGTCCGCAACCAGACCGCAGCTCCATTCGTCCCACCAGTCATCGCTCGCATTCTCGACGGCGCCGATATAGCTGACGTCCTCGAAGAACACATCGACATTGGTCGGAAGATCGGTGAAGGCTGTGCGCCCCGCCGCTGCAGTATCGTTGATGAAGCCGTTAATCAGGTTCACATCGACGGCTGTCGTATTGTCTGCGCCTGCGCCAACCGAGGCGACCGCCGCAGGTGTTTCCGGAGAGTCAATCGTCAGACCGCCGGCGCCGCAATCGAACAGCGTGTTGTCGAAGGACGGGTCAACGCCGATGCCGTCAAAGGTGGCGTTGTTGTTGCCAGCATCCTGCCAGCGGAAGCACTCATCCTGATCTTCAACGACGCCGTTGATAAAGCGGCCGATGTGACCGGAGTTGATGCGGAAGGCGTTGCCAGGGTCTGTCGCCTTGGTCGAGCCGACAATCGTGAAGTTGGCGATGGTCGGGTTTGTCGCTGGCGAAATGCCGGTGCCGGCGCTCGACATCTCGAAGCCGTTGTCGCCGCGGCCGTCGCGCTGTTTCACGATGACAAACTGAACATTGCCGTTCCAGCCATTATCCGTATCGAGCGAGTCGTCGTCATTGCCCGTCAGCACGATGTGCTTGAGGTCAACCGTGCCGCCAAACATCTCGATGCCGTCGTCGGAGTTGTTGTGCACCTGGACATACTCAACCTTCGTGCCCGAGCCGACGCCGCCGAAGGAGATGCCGTTCAACTCGTTGCCCGAAGACAGCGGGAAGCCGGCGAATTTGACGAGGGTGTACATCAGCATGCCGCTATTGTCGGCTGCAACGCCGCCGCCATACTGAGCTTCCGGCGCCGTCACACCTTCAATGACGTTTTCGCAGTCAGCCATGCCCGGCGTGCCGCCGCCTTCACAGCGGTTGATCGGCGCGCGGCCGAGAATGACAAGGCCGCCCCATTCACCGATGGAGTCGAGGCGAAGCGACGGAGACACCGTGTCCTGAAGGTCGGCTTCGGAGGTGAAGACAACCGGGTTCTGACGCGTGCCGTTAGCGAAGATCTGCGACCCGCGGTTGACGACCAGGAAGTCCGAACCGGAGTTGCCGAAGATCGAAACACCTGGCTCGATGTTGAGAGCAATCGACTGGCCGTCAGCGTTCAGGCCGTCATTGCCGATATCCGACCCAATGTCTACGCGGCCGTCGAGTTCGTAGTAGTTGCCGCGGGTGATGTTGACTTCAGTGTAGGTCGGCGTGCCCATCACAGGATCACCGTCAAAGTTGCCCGCCAGAAGGCAAACGCGCGTGCCGTTGATCGTGTTGCCGGTGTCGCTCGTGCCGTCCGGGCAGCCCGGGTCGGTGAAGACATGGTTCGTCCAACCGGTCGCCCAGTTATTGGTTTCCGTTTCATCGGGACCAAACGCGCCGAGATAATCAGCTTCGACGAAGAAAGCCGGATCAAGCGTTTCAACGGCGAACGGCGTCGCCATCGGCGAGAGTTCTTTTGCGCCGGGCTGGAAGTTCATCGTGATCGAGCTTGTGTCTTCGGAGTTGTTGGCGTCAGCCGCAACCGAAGCGACAGCCGCAGGTGTTTCCGGATCATCAATGGTGAGCCCGCCGGCGCCGCAATCAAACAGAACCGAGTTAAAGGCGGGGTCCGTGCCAATGCCGTCGAATGTCGCATTGTCATTGCCGGCATCCTGCCAGCGGAAGCATTCATCCTGGTCCTGCACAACACCGTTGAGGAAACGGCCGACGTGACCGGAGTTGATCCGCAGACCGTTGCCCGGATCGGTCGCTTTCGTCGAACCAACGATCGTGAAGTTGGCGATGGTCGGGTTGGTCGCCGGCGAGACGCCGGTGCCAGCGCTCGACATTTCAAAACCGTTATCGCCGCGATTGGCGGTCTGGCTGACAAGCAGGAACTGCACTTTGCCCGCCCAGCCATTGTCGGTGTCGAGGGAGTCGTCATCTTCGCCGGTGAGAACGATGTGCTTCAGGTTCACTGTGCCGCCGAACATTTCGATGCCGTCGTCGGAGCTGTTGTGGACCTGAACGTAATCAACAGTAGTGCCTGTGCCGACGCCGCCGAAGGAAATGCCGTTAAGCTCGTTGCCCGACGAAAGCGGGAAACCTGAATATTGAACGCGCACGTAGCGCAGCGTGCCGGAATTATCGTCAGGCACACCGCCGCCATACTGGGCTTCTGGCGCGGTCACGCCTTCAATGACGTTTTCGCAATCCGCCATGCCCGGCGTTCCGCCGCCTTCGCAGCGGTTGATCGGCGCGCGGCCGAGAAGAACAAGACCGCCCCACTCGCCGATAGAGTCAGGACGCAAGGCGCCGCCAGCTTCCAGATCATCGAGACTGGTGAAAACAATCGGCGCATCTTCCGTGCCGTCCGCTTCGATGCGTGAACCGCGATTAATCACCAGGAAGTCGCTGCCCGACTCGCCGAATACAGTGACGCCCGGTTGAATGGTCAGCACCGCCGGATCGCCGTCAGCAGCTGCGCCGTCTGCGCCCACATCAATACCTATATTGACGCGCCCGCTGAGCCGGTATGCAACCGGAACGCCGTCGCCGTCATCATCAATATAAGGGAGAGCAATATTCGTAAGGATCGTGCCTGCAATGTCGCAAGCAACCTGATCAGGACCGGAAGGCAGATCGACAACATCGCCCGCTGCAAAGCCGGTCGGGCATGAATCTGCGGAAACAGTCCCGCCAGAACCGCCGCTGCCGCCGCCGGTCGGAGGCGTGCCAGGGTTAGACGCGCCTGGCGATTGGATGTCGCTGCCCTGGGTACAGGCTGCGATCGTTAACGCCGCGCCGGCGAGAAGAATAGATTTTAGATTGGAGAACTGGCTCATTGATGAGACCCCCGGGGGAAAATGGTTTCATGCACAGTGCGACGCCCCACGCGTCGCCGCTGTTGCGGTTAGAGCAAGCATTTGACAGGGCGGTGACAGGTTTGTTTCAGTTCCATGACATCCTTCCCGCCGCATTTTTTCGTAAGCGCACAGTGTGCATCACTTTAAACGCGCACTGCGCGCGCTTATCGAAACGCACTGTTTGCGCATGTTTTGAAAAATCGTTTTTGACTCATATGATTGCGGGCGATGACGAAATCCGTCAGATTCCAGTGCAACAAACAGCTCACGGAAAACCGCAATGGAAAGCAGCGGCGCAATGACGCTGAACTGGGTCTTTTACGTCACAGCCGCCGCCTTCGGCGCGGTGATCGGCAGTTTTCTCAACGTGCTGATTCACCGTGGCCCGGTCTTCTGGAAGCTTGTCGATGACGAAAAGCGAGGCGATCTCATCTCGCCGCGCTCTTATTGCCCGTCATGCCGCAAGCCGATTCGAAATATTCATCTCATCCCCTTGGTGAGCTATGTGATGCTCGGCGGTAAATGCGCCAGTTGCAGCGCGCCGATAGCAATCCGCTATCCGCTGGTGGAGCTTGCGGGTGCGCTATCAGGCCTTGCGGCCCTCGCCCTTTTCGGATTGAGCATAGAAGCGGCGTGCGTCTTTATCTTTTTCATGGTCATGATCGCGCTGGCTGCAATCGATGCGGAGACCGGCTACCTGCCGGATATGTTGACCCTGCCGCTACTCGTCATCGGGATCATCGCCAACGCCTTCGATTTTTTGAACGCGACCCTCGGCGGGGCGGTTCTCGGCGTCATCATTGGCTATGGCGCCTTCCGGCTGATTGACATTGTGTTCCTCAAACTTCGCGGCGTGGAAGGGTTGGGCCAGGGCGACGCCAAGCTGCTCGCCGCCATTGGCGCGTGGTTCGGCTGGCCTGTGCTGCCGCCGGTGGTCTTTCTCGCCGCGATCCTCGCCCTGGCTGGCGTCGGCGTCGCCTACATGCGCGGCGCAACAATCGGGAAAGAAACGCCGATCCCCTTCGGCCCGGCGCTCGCCGCGGCTGGCGCCGTCGCAATGGTCGCGCACGGATTGCGGCTGCCCTATTTCGCCTGAACTATTTTCCCTTGAAGTTCGGCTTTCGTTTTTGCATGAGCGCCGCGACCCCCTCAGCGCAGTCCTCAGTGGTGATCGCCTGACGCTGGAGCATGGCTTCATAGGCCATGGCGTTTTTCAATCCGTCCTGCGCCGCGGCGCGGAAACTGCGCTTGGTGAGCCCCATGGCGACAGGCGCGCGAGCGGAAAGACCTTCCGCCCAATCGAGAGCGTTTGCTAAAACCTCCGCATCGGGAACAACCCGGTTGACAAGGCCCAAGTCGAGCGCACGGTTGGCGTCAACCTTCTCCGCTTCAATCGCAAGCTGATAGGCGCGCGCATAACCGATTTCGCGCGTCAGCAAAAACGACAGCCCACCATCGGGCACGAGCCCGATATTGGCGAAAGCGCTCATCAGATAGGCGCCCTCGCCCATCACCAGCAGATCGCATGTCAACGCTGTCGTCATGCCGATGCCCGCGGCGGGGCCGTTGATCGCGGCGATCACAGGCTTGGGCGTCGACTGGAGGATATTTAAGAACCCGCCATATTCCGCATTCAGAACATCTTCCACATTGGTCATCTCATCCACGGCGGAAACATCAGCCCCGGCGCAGAAGGCGCGCCCTTCCCCGGTGAGAACGACAACCCGTATAGCATCATCCGCTGAGGCTTTTGCGAGGGCGCCAGTCAAATCAGCCCGCATCGCCCGGTTGAAGGAATTCAGCTTATCCGGCCGGTTCAAGGTGATAAGCGCAACAGCGTCCTTCGGGGTCTCATAGGTTACGGTCATACAGCCATTCCTGTCGCTAAGGGCCTGAAATTAAACTCATCATGCCGCCTGCCGCCAGCGATTGCAAAACTCCGGCGCAGTGCTAAGCCTTTGGCGAAAATGAATAAGGAGCGCGCCCATGACCGTTGAAAAATTTTTCCGCGAAGACGGCTATATTGGCGGTGAATGGCGCAGCGGCGCCGCCAAAATTGCGGTGACGAATCCCGCCAATGGCGGGACCATCGGTCATGTTCCAGATTTCGGCCGCGAGGAAGCTCGCGCCGCCATTGCCGCCGCCGCGAAAGCCTTTCCGGCCTGGCGCGCAAAAACCGCCGATGAGCGCGGCAAACTGTGTCGCGCCTTTTATGAAGCGCTGATGGACAATCAGGATGCGCTTGGCGAACTCCTGACCCTCGAACAGGGCAAGCCGCTCACTGAGGCCAAGGGCGAGATCGCCTATGGCGCCGCTTTCTTCAAATGGTTCTCTGAAGAAGCCGTGCGGGTCTATGGCGATGTCATTCCCTCGCCATGGGCCGATAAGCGCATCGTCGTCACGAAAGAACCAGTGGGCGTTGTCTGCTCGATCACGCCGTGGAATTTCCCGAACGCCATGATCGCGCGCAAGGCCGCGGCGGCGCTCGCCGCCGGCTGTCCCATCATCTGCAAACCGGCGAGCCAGACCCCCTATTCCGCCTTGGCGCTCGGCGTCATCGCCGACGAGATCGGCCTGCCCAAAGGCGTTCTCTCCGTCATTACCGGCGAAGCGGCGCCGATCGGCGAGGAGTTTTGCGACAACCCGTCGGTCGCCAAGATCACCTTCACCGGCTCCACCGGCGTCGGCAAAAAACTCGCGGCCCGCGCCATGGGCAATATGAAGCGCGTCTCCATGGAGCTCGGCGGCAATGCGCCGCTCATCATTTTCGATGACGCTGATCTCGACCGCGCCGTCGAAGGCGCTATCGCCTGCAAATTCCGCAATGCCGGACAAACCTGTGTCTGCGCGAACCGCATTCTCGTTCAGTCAGGCATTTATGACGCCTTCGCTGAAAAATTCGCCAAACGCGTCGCCGCTATGAAAGTCGGCGACGGCATGGAAGCGGGCGTCGAACAAGGGCCCATGATCGAGGAAAGAGCCCTCGAAAAAGTCGAAGAGCATATCAACGATGCTGTATCGAAAGGCGCCAAAATCGCCCTTGGTGGTGAACGCCATAAACTTGGCGGCACGTTTTTCGAACCGACCGTTCTTACTGGCGTCACACCTGACATGGTGATCGCGAAAGACGAAACTTTCGGCCCCGTGGCGCCGCTGTTCAAATTCGACAGTGAAGAGGATGCGGTCAGTATGGCCAACGACACAGAGTTCGGTCTCGCCTCTTATGTCTACACCCACGACCTTGGCCGCGCCTGGCGCATGATGGAGGCGCTGGAATATGGCATGGTCGCTATCAATGAAGGCATCCTGTCGACGCCGGTGGCGCCTTTCGGCGGCGTCAAGGATTCAGGCGTTGGCCGCGAAGGCTCGAAATACGGGCTCGAGGATTATCTCAATATCAAATACGGGCTTTTCGGCGGGCTCGGGAAATAGCGCCGCCTAAAGCCGGTGATGCTTGTAAGTGTCGACAATCCATTCGCCGAGCGCCGCGGCTTCCTTGTCGACATCGTGGCGGTCTTCAATGCGGCGGCGGCCTTCGGCGCCAAGTTGGCCAAGCTTTTCCGGTGAGGCTGTGAGCGCGTCGCGCATGACGCGGACCAGCGCCTCGCCATCGCCGGCGGGAATGATCCAACCGCAGCCTTCATCGACGAGTTCAGGAATGCCGGCGATATAAGTGGAGATGACCGGACGCCCGAGCGCCAGCGCTTCCATAATCACGACGGGCAGGCCTTCGGCGAAACTCGGCAATAAAAATGCGCGCGCATTCTTCACCGCCTCGCGCACTTTTACGTTCTCCATCCATCCGGTAATGGTGACGATGTCGCCAACATTGAGGCGCGCAATTTCCGCCTCGATCTCCGCGCGGCTTTCGCCGTCGCCAATGAGGACGAGCTTCATATCCGGAAACTCATCACGTAAGGCGGCCGCTGCTGCGGGCAATTGCGCCTGACCTTTTTGCGGACATAGCCGCCCAACGCAGACCAGCGTTTTATTGTCGGGCGGCGGGCTCGCCTCGAAGCCTGACAGGTCGAGACCGCAATGGATGATCTTGATCTTGTCCGCCGCTTTAATCGACGAGAACCGGATCAATTGCGACTTACAGAAATGAGTAATCGCGGCGATAAAGGCCGCATGGTCGATCTTCGCCGGAAAATCCAGAAGCGGCGCATCGGTGAGTTCGTCGGGACCGTGCACGGTCGCGCTATAAGTTGGCCCGCCCATAATCCGCGCCAACATCGCAACCGCGGTTGAGTTGGTCAGGAAATGCACATGAACATGATCGATCTTGTCGGCCTCAGCGCGTTGGCGAAAATAACAAGCCTCCATCAGATAGGCGGCGTGACGGATGGCGCCGCCGCGCGCAGTCTTAAGCAATGACCACCACGGCCCAAGGGCTTTCATCAGGCCGCCTGTATTAGTCGTCAGCTCACGGAAGAACGCCTTGAGAAGACCACCGGCGTTGTCCGAAAGAATGTAATGGGTGCGGTCGATCTCCGCGATATCGAGAGGATCGACCAGTTTGCCGTCCCATTGGCGCAGCGCATAGCGCGTAACTTTCATCCCGCGCCGCTCATGGGCCTCGATCTCGCGACGGATAAATGTCGTCGAGGTCAGGGGATAGGTGTTCATGAGATAGGCGATATTGGGTTTTTCAGTCACAGGGGCGTCGCTTAGTTCAGGCAAACAAAAAGGCGCGTTGGATTCGCGCCTTTTTTGCCACTTCGAAATGAAGAATTCCTTGTCGATTATCTACGCCGCAGAGCGGAAAGAGACGATTTTGGTGGGGTTCGCGGGCGGCTCACCGCGATTAGCCGCGTCCACATGCTCCATGCCTTCCACAACCTTGCCCCAGGCCGTGTACTGGCCATCGAGGAAGGAGGCGTCGTCGAAGACAATAAAGAACTGGCTGTTGCCACTATTGGGGTCCTGCGCCCGCGCCATGGAGCAGACGCCGCGCTGATGGCTGGTGTCGTTGAACTCGGCCTTGAGGTTCGGTTTATCGGAACCACCAGTGCCATTGCCGCGCGGACAACCCATCTGCGCCATGAAGCCCTCAATCACACGATGCAGCGTCAGGCCGTCATAAAAACCGTCATCAGCAAGTTCGGTGATCCGCGCCACGTGACCCGGCGCCTTATCGGGAAAGGTTTCAATGACGACTTCGCCCGTATCGAGGGTGAGGATCAATTTATCGCTCATAGTTCGAGTTCTCCTTCCGCTTTCACGGGTACTTTGATTTCACAGATGTCCTTGACAAAGCCGTCATCGGAAAGGTCGCCGCCGGCTTTGAGATAGTCGGTGAAGGTTGCGCTTTCCGTCTTCAGGACTTTGATGTCTTCGCGCTCGGATTCGGGGATGTCCGATCCTATGCGCATACGGATAATCGGCGTCGGGCGTGAGGGCGGCTCGCCGCGCACAATACGACGCGTCGCTTCATATCCGTCGACAATCCAGCCCCAGCCCGTATAGCGCTGGTCGAGATTGAGACGCGAGTCACCGATCATCAGAAAGAACTGGCTGTTGGCGCTGTTCGGATCGGTGGCGCGCGCCATGGACATGACGCCCGGACAATGCACCGGCCAGACGTCGACGCGTCCGCCCTTGAGAAAAGTGCGCAACCCTTCGGGCGCAGCGGCGGCCGGCATGCCGCTCACATAGCCAAGACGCGGCGCCATGCGATCACGGCCGATCTCATGAAACCCTTGGACTTCAGCGCTGTCGCGCGTGAATTCCGCCTTGAGGTCAGGTTTGGAAGACCCGCCTGTGCCGTCGCCTTTAGGATCACCGCCTTGGGCCATGAAGCCTTCGATCACCCGGTGAAAGGTGAGGCCGTCGTAAAACCCCTCGCGCACAAGCTCCTTGATGCGCGCGACGTGGCCGGGGGCGAAATCGGGCCGCAGCTCGATCACCACCTGACCGGACGGCAGGTCCATATAAAGTGTGTTTTCCGGATCGAGCGCACGCCAGTCGCTGTCAGGGGCGTTCTCGACGATCGCGCGCGGGGTCGGCTTGTTCTCGTCATCGTCATCCGCAAAGGCTGGCGAAACCGCCGCGAGAGCGAACGCCATGACGCCCCAACCTATTGATCCAAAACGCATATAAACTCCCTGTCGTAACTCGCCCCGAGCAGACTTGGCCACCATATAAGGCGCCCCCGCCGAAAATGCGAACCGGTTAGCTGGAAAATTTGGCTTTCAGGGCCGTCGCCACATGGCCCGGCACAAAAGAGGAAATCTCTCCGTCAAGCCGCGCGATCTCCTTCACCAGCCTCGACGCAATCGACTGATACCGGGCGTCAGCCATCAGGAACACCGTTTCGATATCGTCATTGAGGGCCTGGTTCATGCCCACCATCTGAAACTCATATTCAAAGTCCGACACGGCGCGCAGGCCGCGGATGATGATATTTGCGTTCAACTCCTCGGCGAATTTCATCAACAATGTCTCAAACGGAACGACCCGGATGGGCGTGCCTGTCGCCTTGGAAATACGCGCCATTTCCTTTTCGACCATGGCGACGCGTTCTTCGAGGGAAAAGAGCGGGCCTTTGTCGCGATTGATGGCGACGCCGATGACAAGCTCATCGACCAGCTTCACCGCCCGCTCCACAAGATCGACATGGCCGAGCGTCAGCGGATCAAAAGTACCGGGATATAGGCCGACGAGACTGGTCATTATTCTTCACCGCCTCCGCCGTCAGTCTCGCCCTCGCCTTCTTCTTCGCCGTCGACATCTTCAACGCGACCGACCGAGACCACATGCTCGCCTTCGCGCGTTCTGAAGATGGTGACGCCTTGGGTATTGCGGCCGGCGATGCGGATGCCGTCCACCGTCGTGCGGATCAATTGTCCGCCATCGGTGACAAGCATCAACTGGTCTGAATCCTCGACCGGGAAGGCGGCGACCACAGGACCGTTCCGGTCTGTCGTCTGGATGGCGATAATGCCTTTGCCGCCGCGGCCGGAGGTTCTGTACTCATAGGACGACGTGCGTTTGCCATAGCCGTTTTCGGTGACGGTCAGGATGAACTGTTCGCGTCCGCCAAGCTCGGCGACGCGATCAGGGCTGATCGCCACATCGGCGGTCTCGGTGTCTTCCGGCTCTTCCGCATCAGCCTCTCCCGCCGCGCGGCGCATGGCGGCGGCATGCTTCAGATAGGCTTTCGCTTCCTCCGACGTTGTCTCTACATGGTGCAGGATCGCCATGGAGATAACGTGATTGTCCTTGTCGAGCCTGATGCCGCGAACACCGGTCGACGTGCGGCCCGCAAAGACGCGCACCGTATCTACAGGGAAACGGATGCACATGCCTGACGCCGTGGTCAAAAGCACATCCTCATCCTCGCGGCAGACCTTTACACCGACAAGGCGGTCGCCCTCATCGAGCTTCATTGCGATCTTGCCATTGCGATTGACGCGCTGGAAGTCCGACAGCTTATTGCGCCGGACATTGCCTGACTTGGTTGCAAAGATGACGTGCAACTGGTCCCACGCCTCTTCGTCTTCAGGCAGCGGCAGAATGTTGGTGACGCGTTCATCCGGGCCAAGCGGCAACAGATTCACAAACGCCTTGCCGCGCGAATTCGGGGTTCCTTCCGGCAGGCGCCACAGCTTCAACTTGTAGGACATGCCTGTCGATGTGAAGAACAACAGCGGCGTATGGGTGTTGCCGACAAAAAGCTGGTTGACGAAATCCTCGTCCTTGAACTTCATGCCGGCGCGGCCCTTGCCGCCGCGTTTTTGCGCGCGATAGGTCGAGAGCGCCGTGCGCTTCACATAGCCCGCATGGGTGACGGTCACGACCATCTCTTCCTGGGCGATGAGATCTTCGTCCTCAACCTCGCCTTCAGCGTCGACAATCTCGGTCCTGCGCGGGGTCGCGAATTCACTACGCACTGCGGAAAGCTCATCCTTGACGATGGTGAGAACGCGATCACGGTTGCGCAGAATGTCGAGATAATCCTCGATTTTCTCCGCCAGCCCTTTCAATTCGTCACCGATCTCGTCGCGGCCGAGCGCAGTAAGGCGCTGCAGGCGAAGATCGAGGATGGCTTTGGCCTGCTCCTCGGAAAGCCTCAGCACATTGCCGTCGCTCATCATGTGACGCGGATCGGCCACCAGCAGCACCAGCGGCGCCAGATCCTTCGCCGGCCAGTCTTTGGCCATCAATTGCTCTTTCGCGGTCGCCGGGTCCGGCGCAGCGCGGATCAGGGCGACAATCTCGTCAATATTGGCGACGGCGATCGCGAGGCCGACCAAAATATGCGCACGGTCACGGGCCTTGTTGAGGTCGAATTTCGTGCGCCGCGTAATCACTTCCTCGCGGAAATCGATAAAGGCGGCGAGCACGTCGCGCAGGCTCAACTGTTGCGGCTTGCCGCCATTCAAGGCCAGCATGTTGACGCCGAAACTCGTCTGCAATTGCGAGTGACGGTAAAGCTGGTTCAGCACAACGTCCGGCGCCGCATCCCGGCGCAGCTCGACAACGACGCGAATGCCCTGACGGCTCGACTCGTCGCGAATGTCAGCAATGCCTTCGATTTTTTTCTCACGCACTAGGTCGGCGATGCGCTGGACCATCATCGCCTTGTTCACCTGATAGGGAATTTCAGTGATGATGACGCCGTAACGGTCTTTCCTTACCTCTTCGATGGTGGCGCGCCCGCGCATGACCACGGAGCCGCGTCCGAGAAGAAGTCCAGCCTTTGCGCCCGCACGACCGAGAATCGTGCCGCCGGTCGGAAAGTCAGGACCCGGAACAATCTCGATCAGCTCATCATCGCTGATATCAGGATTATCAACCATGGCGATGGTCGCATCGACCACTTCGCCGAGATTGTGCGGCGGAATATTGGTCGCCATCCCCACGGCGATGCCGCCGGAACCGTTCACCAGAAGGTTCGGAAACTTCGCCGGCAGGACCGCCGGCTCGCTTTCGGTGCCGTCATAGTTGTCCTGGAAGCGGACGGTGTCTTTCTCAATGTCGTCGAGCAGCGCATTCGCCACTTTTTCCATGCGGCATTCGGTGTAGCGCATGGCGGCGGCCGGATCGCCGTCGATGGAGCCGAAATTGCCTTGCCCGTCGACCAGCGGCAGACGCATGGCGAAATCCTGAGCCATGCGCACCAGCGCATCATAAATCGACTGGTCGCCATGGGGGTGATATTTACCGATGACGTCGCCGACGACGCGCGCGGATTTACGGTACTGCTTGTTCCACGCATAGCCGTTTTCATGCATTGACCACAGAATGCGGCGGTGCACAGGCTTCAGCCCGTCTCGCGCATCGGGGATCGCCCGGCTCACGATCACGCTCATGGCGTAATCGAGATAGGACTTCTTCATCTCCTCTTCGATGGAGATCGATGCGCCCTCGCTTGGCGTAGAGGGCGGGGTCGGAGCGGGATTTTCGGGGATATCGCCGTTGTCTTCGGCCACGTTAAAAACCTTTTGGAATCAGTCGTAAAAGAACGCTCCGGCTTAGCACCGGCCCTCTTCAAAGCCAAGCATTCGCCCCGGTTTTCCGGCTCAATCTGGGCGGTTTATCCCTTGGTTTATTCACACCTCGCGATGGGCTATCATGAAACCGGGAAGAACATTGGGAGCCCACATGAAGATCGCACAAAATCTTGCAGTAATAACAGCTATTTCAGCGGTCTTTCTCGGCGCCTGTGGAAAAAGCGACGGCGCGCCCGCGCATACAGGCGCCGCTGCAGCGCCCATGGCGGCGCCTGCCGGATGGGCAGACGCGGCCGCCGACCTCGTCAATGTCGATGGGGAAAAGGCCGGCGAGATCGCCCTCAAGGACACGCCCCATGGCGCGGTTCTGATCCGGGTTTCCATCAGCGGACTCTCCGAGGGCTGGCACGGCATGCACCTTCACCAGATCGGCGATTGCAGCGACGGCGCCGCCGGCTTCAAAGCCTCTGGCGGTCATATCAATCCGCAAGGCAAGGAACACGGGCTTTTAAATCCGAATGGATATGAAGCTGCGGACCTGCCGAATATTTATGCTGGCGCCGATGGCGTCGCTGTGGCGTCGCTGTTGAACCCATCTTTATCTTTAAGCGATGGCGGCCCGCTTCTGGATGCGGACGGCTTTGCCGTTGTGGTGCATGAAAACGCAGACGATCACATGACGCAACCGATCGGCGGCGCCGGCTCTCGCGTCGCTTGCGCGGCGTTTTCTCTCGGGGAATAAATCAGGGGTTAGTGGCGTAAGGGGGATCAGATGACGGACACAAACAGCTTCAAGCTCAACAGGCGGAAATTACTTGCTGGCGCAGCGGGGGTTGGCGTGAGCGCGGCCCTGCCCGCACGCGCGCTTAATCCGATCCTGCCTATGGGCGCGTGGACGCCGCTGGCGCCGATGCCGTTCCCTGTGCAGGAAATTTACCCGGCGCCGTTCCGCAAGTCTTCCGATCCCGGACCGTCAATGAAACCGAAACCGCTGGACCTTCTGGTCAATGCGGGCGGTCTGACGCCGGATATGCCCTACAGAGTCACGGATCAGGTGACTTTCTATGACCCCGCTTATGACGCCTGGGGTTTCGCCGCGCCCCTGCCCGAGCCGCAGCCGGCGCTTGCACTCGGCGAATGGCATTTCCTGCGGCACCCCGATTTCGACCCCGCCGCGCTCGGCGTCGCGCTGCTGCTGCACGGTCTCGCCACTGGCCGGGGCGCGATGCTGGTCGTCGACCCCGGCGCGCTTGCCGCCGCCCGCGACGCCGTGTTCTACGAACTGCCCCCGGGCACGGACCCGAACCTGCCGCTGTCGTC
>JAUHYK010000132.1 GCA_030426465.1 Alphaproteobacteria bacterium | reverse complement strand
GCATGTCCTTTGGAAGCCGCTAGGCGCAGAATCTTATGGATTCTGGATTTCTGATGGGCCTGAGGGGGTCGGGCGCGCCACCAACGGTATGGGATATAACGGCGTTTTGCGCGATTATGCTCGTCTGGGCCTTATGATGCTCCATGAGGGGAAGGCGAACGGTAAACGGATTTTAAGCCCTGAATGGGTGAAGGAATCGACAATTCCGGAAGGCCCCGAGCCCGCAAGTGAGGAAGAGGATCAGGGGTATCAATATCAGTGGTGGACGCTTGCTGACTCCAACGCCTACATGGCTGTGGGTTTGCAAGGGCAGTTCATTTTCGTCGATCCTGACACTGATACCGTTGTTGTGAAGCTCAGTTATTTTCCGCTTGGCGCAGAGGAGCCGTATAAAGAAGCCGAAGCTTTTTTCCGGGCCGCCTCCAACTGGCAGCCTTGATGATCGGCCCCTTTATGAGTGGAAAAGCGGGTGCATGAGATTTAGCCAATAGAGAGAGTTGTTGCATGGCCAGTATGAGTGAGATTGCAAAGAACTTCGAACCTCAATTTGAGTACGTGTTCAGTATCGCTTTGAAGCTGACCGGGCTCCGGTGGCTTGAACCTTCCAGCGCAGGCATGACGCGCGCGGCCATCTATGTTTCAGAAGGTGCAATTGAAGGGCCTGGCATATCCGGAAAGGTAGTTCCCATGAGCGGTGGGGACTGGCCGCTGAAACGAGCTGACGGCGTGCTGGACTTTGATGCCCGGTATCTTCTCGAAATGGATGACGGGACGACGATTTACATGCAGAATAGAGGATATCGCTGGGCTCAATCTGAAGAAATCGCGCAGAAGATGGCCAATGGCGAAGACGTCGATCCCTCAGATTATTATATGCGCGTGACGCCAAAGTTCGATGCGCCCGAAGGCAAATACGAATGGATGAGCCGGCATGTTTTTCTTGGCGTTGCTGAAAAAACGCCGGGTGCAAACAGGATTCATTATTTTAAAGTATTGTGACTGGAGCCGCATTTTTCTCATACCTAGTTGGCGGTGGTCGTATGTTGCTTTGTAGCCGGATCAGATTTTTTGGCGCCTTGGCTGCGCTGTCATCGATAGCGCCTGTTTTTTCGCATTCTGAGGCAATGGAAGGGGAGAGCCGCGAGATGACGGTTTCCCGATTCATGGCGTACATTGACGCATTTAACCGGCATAATATGGATTTTGTAGATTACTACGTTTCGGATATTGTCTTTGACAAAGATGAGGGCGAGGTGCTTGAGGGGCGAGAGGAGGTTGCCCAGTGGTATGCGGATTTTTGGAAAGAGAATAACGAGACCGTAACCGTCAACTCCATTGTAATCGACAATTCTAAGGAATTTGCGTTTGCGGATATCACCATCAAGGTAAGCGCCAAGGCAAAACCTAATCAAGGTAGAATTTTTGACGAGGTCATCTTCTACGAGCTTGCCGGCGGGCAGATTCGCAGCATCCGCGGTGTCTATCATCAAGAAAGGCGGCACTGATTTATCGCCGGGTGCAGGTCACGGGAAAACTCTCCTGCGGTAAAGTTGCATTTAGGCCGTATTATTGAGAGGGGAGGCTTGCAGCCCACGGCTGAAAATTCATGCGCCGGGCAAGCAGGGCTCTAAAAACAGGCCGCAAGGGAGCCGCCTCTGACCTACTCACAGGTGAAGCTGTTGAGCTCAGCGGGCGGGCCCCCTTTATATCGGGCGACTTTGGGCCAGGCGCAAACCGGGCGTGTCGCGCCGGGAAAGCGATCACCTTGAGCCGCAAGATAGTCGGGTGCATTGCCGCCTTCGACCCAGTCAATTATTGCCGACAGGGGGTCGAATTTGTCAGTGGCGATGCCGCCGCCGCAGTGGCCCATGCCCGGAACGAAAAACATTCGCGCCCACTCCTGAATATCGCCCGGTGTCGCTTGATCGGTATTGTCATACCATTCGGCGAGTTCGAACACTGAGAGTGCGAAGTCGCTTACCCCATTATAAATAATCAGCTTACTGCCTTCTGCAAAAGCATTCATTAGCGTGGCTTCTGCGTCGTTGAGAGCCTGCGTTTCGCGGATTCGCTCAAGCGTATTGGCGAGGTTCATGGTCTTTGGGTCAAAATCCGGATCTGGCGGCGTCAGGGAGTGGTAGCGTAAAGTGTGCAGGCCGGCTGTCTCGATAAAGCTGTCGCCATTGCTGGTCGCTGATGTGCCGAGAAAGGTAAAGCGCCATGACCCGTCAAGTCCCGTATCATAGGGCAGGGGTTGGTACAGCGGTTCGCCGTTTGGATTGAGAGGGCCTGTCATTATTTTGGTCAGCGTTGAGGCCTGACCTGCTGTTATGCAGCGGTCGCTCTTGGCGCCTTTGCATACAAGACTCGTTGGATCGAACGTACAGCCTGCAATATCATTAATAACGCCGTCTTCAAGTCCGTCGAGCGGATCGCATTTTTTTCTGACGGCGTCCGCGATGAATTTCAGATCACTGTCCGAATACGATTTGGAAATAATTGGATTCCCGTTGCTGTCTTTTGGTGCGATTTCCGCAAGAACATTAATATTCCACACTAATCTGGGGGAGAGCCGCGAGATGTTGAACGATGGATCTCCTGATACGACGCCATCGAAATAGTCGGGATAACGCTGACTGACCAGCATGGCCTGCCGGCCGCCATTTGAACAGCCCGCAAAATATGAGTGTTCTGGAGTTTTTCCGTAATATGTCGACACAATTTTCTTGGCCGACAGGGTCACCTTTTCCAATGCGTTGAAAGCATAATCCAATTTCGCTTGTTGATCATAAGAGAAGGCGCCGTCTATGGCGTTTCCATTTGGGCTATCGTGACCGGAGTTCGTTCGAACGACAGCAAATCCCCGATCAAGCGCGTTGGGTGAGAGCATGCCGAACAGCGTTCCATACGCTGGCCAATCCACACCGTCCATGTATCCTCCGCCTTCAAAAAGAAACCGGCCATTCCATTCTGTGGGCATGCGGAGTTCAAAACGGATTTCGAAGGACTTGCCGTCATAGCCTGTGCGTTTTCCGAATGATCCTTTTATGAGGCAATGTTCGGGAAGTATGGTTTCCGGTTCATAATCCTGAAAAGCGGCAGCCTTTGTTCCGGCGACCATGTGTTCAGCGGAGATGAGCGTAGCGCCGACATATGTTGTATCAGCTAAGTTATGACAGGCCTTTTCCGATTCGACTTGCGGATCGCGCGCAGAGGGCTCGGCTTGGCATGCGGAGGCTAAAACGCAAGCGATAGCCTTTGCGGCGACGTTGTTCATAAAGCGCATCTCTATAAGCCTTTAATTCGTTTAAGCAGGGCGGCGTCATGAGCTCTCTGGCGGCCCCAAAGAGGTTTCCCGCCGGCGGCTTTTGGGCAAAGTAAAATTCACAAATAAGATCATACATCTGACGGTTATTGTGTTCAAGGCGTTGCCGTCGGTGCCGTGCAGCGTCGCCATGACTGCAAAATACCATAAAAAACAGCATATTAAAGAGGTTTTTGAATTCTTGTTGACTGTGTGGGGCAGGCTGTGTTGTTATTTTAAATAAATCAGACGTCTGAGCAAAAGGGCGTTAGCGATTGGCGGTGGGGCGGAAAATCTGAGAAGCGCCGCAATCGCCATGACATGCTTAGAGAGAGTGCGAGTTGGAAACCGACCGGCGGAAATTTTTAAACGCATCCCTTGCTCTTACGGCTATGGGGGCGGCTTCTGGTTGCGGCGCCGATACTACTGCTTCGCCGGTCGCTCATACGAGCTACGGTCCTGTTGAGGGGCGAGTCGATGGAAGCGTGTACGTGTTCAAAGGGATACGCTACGGCGCGGACACCGGTGGAGCCGGGCGCTTCAAGCCTCCGCAAGAGCCGTCCTCTTGGACCGAGGCGGTTCCGGCTTTTGAGTACGGCCCCGCCTGTCCGCAGTCGCGTCCCTTAAGCGGTCAGGGGATGCCGGAAGGTGAGAGCGAAGACTGTCTACACTTAAATGTGTGGACTAGGGGGCTGCGTGACGGCGCAAAGCGCCCTGTCATGGTCTGGCTGCATGGCGGCGGTTTGTGGCGCCTTTCAGCTGCCGGCGCTTGGCAGGACGGCCGAAATCTGAGCGCCAGAGAAGACGTCGTGATGGTGAGCCCAAACCATCGGATAAGTGTGCTGGGCTTTTCTCATTTCGAAGACATAAACCCAGACTATGCCGGTTCATCGCATGTTGGGATGCTCGATCTGGTTCTTGCGCTCAAATGGGTTCGTGAGAACATTGAAGAATTCGGGGGCGATCCGGAAAACGTCACAATCTTTGGGCAGTCCGGAGGGGGGCAGAAGGTCTCGCTTTTGATGGCGATGCCTGCCGCAAAGGGACTTTTTCACAAGGCGATCATTCAGAGCGGGCCGATGCCCTTGGCGCTCGAGCGCCCATACGCGACCAGTCTTGCTGCGCGTTTGTTAACGAGGCTCGGCAATCCTAACGCAGAGGCGGCGGCTCTCGAAGCTGCGCCGTTAAGTAACATCCTGAGCAAATACTATGAGAGTTTTGATGAAATTGGCGGGTTTGGAGTTCTAGGGATCGTACAGGATGTGGCTCCGGTGGTGGACGGTGAAATCTTGCCGCAGCACCCGTTTTGGCGTCACGCGTCTCCTGTTTCGAAAGATATACCACTTATTGTTGGTACGACCAGAACGGAAATGACGGAATATGTGCTTCAGGAAAATGCTGAAGCCGCGAATATGGATTTCAATGGCGCCATTCAACATTTGACGCCGCTGTTTGGAGATGACGCCGGGGGCATAGTCTCGCATTACAAGAACAATCACCCGGATGCGGCGGCGTGGGAAGTTTTTTCCCTTATCATGTCGGACTGGCCTACGCGGTTATTCTCTTTGCGCATTGCGGACAAGAAGGTTCAGCAGGGCGGCGCGCCAACTTTCGTATACAGGACCGATTGGGAAACCGTTGACCGCAATGGCGTGTTGATGTCGCCGCATGCGATAGATATCCAGTTTGTCCTCGATACGATCGATGCAACGGAGCCGCTGGAGTTGCAGCTGCCGGAGCGGAAGATCATGACGGAGTACATGAGGGGCGCTTGGAGCTCCTTTGCGCGAAACGGAATCCCTACAATTCCAGGCGGGCCGGAGTGGCCTAGTTATTCATTGGATGCGCGCGCGACGATGATTTTTGATGTCAGTTGCGCCGTCGAAAGAGATCCGGACGGAGAAGATATCGAGGTGTTGAGAGACAATGCCCATAAATACCGTCTCGTGGCGGGGGGCGTGACATGACGGATAGGATTTGTGCGCTAGTCCGGCCATGGGGCTGGCTAGGGAAAGGTCCAAAACAGTCAAGAGCAATGGGAGGGAATAGAATGGCTAATGTTTATAAAGTGAGCTTGATGTGCGCGGCTGCGTATTCTTGCATGTATGCACAGGCTTCTGCGCAAGGTGAGTCGGCGGGCGTCCCCAGTGGGACTTATGATGATGAAATCATTGTTACAGCGACCAAGCGCGCGGAGGGACTTAGCAAGGTCCCGCTCAGCATTGCGGCTTATACGACGGAGCTTATGGATCGTCGCGGCATCAGAAATGTCGAAGACGTAGCGCTTATCACGCCAGGGCTAAGCTTCAGTCGCGATAGTTTTGGGAATGGTGCTTCGACAAATATTTCCATACGCGGCATTGCCTCATCATCGGGCGCCTCAACCACCGGGGTCTATATTGACGATATTCCGATTCAGATCCGTTCGAACATTCAGACCACATTTGGGTCGGGCTTCCCCCAGGTTTTCGACCT
>JAUHYK010000049.1 GCA_030426465.1 Alphaproteobacteria bacterium | reverse complement strand
CCTCAATCGCCAATTCATGCTCAGGATTGACATAGGCGTGTAGACAACACACGGCGACAGCTTCGACGCCTTCGGATCTCAGCGCGTCAAGAATGGGTTCGATTTCACCGAGCACGAGCGGTTCGACAACCCGGCCCAGATAGTCCAGTCTTTCAGTGATTTCATGGCGCAGATAACGCGGCACGAAGGGCGCAGGTTTTTTGAATGCGAAATTGAAGAGATCGGGCCGGTTGCCGCGCGCAATTTCCAAGATATCGCGAAACCCGCGCGTGGTGATCAGACCGGTTTTGGCGCCGCGCCGTGACAATAGCGCGTTGATGACGACGGTGGTGCCATGAACGAAATCATCAATCTGACCCGGGTCTATTTCGCCCTTTTCCAGGACCTTGATGACGCCCTCTTCAAAATTCGGCGGTGTCGTATCCGATTTCGTGATCCGAATACCATCATCATCAATGCAGACAAGATCTGTGAATGTGCCGCCGACATCCGTTGCTACGCGCATCGTCATCCAGGCCTTTCATTTATATTTTAGCGTCTCTACTCCTCCCAAAGTGTTTGGCGCTCCACGCTCTAAAAAACGCAGAGCGCCCAGGGGGAGTGTTAAAAGTTGACCCGCAAATCAACACGCCACAAGCGAGGCACGCCAGCATTGGCGAAGCCGCCAAGAACCCATTCAGAGTTGTAGACTTCGTCGGTCAGATTATCGACGGACGCCGTCAACGCCCAAGAGCCGTCATTCGCCTCGAAACCGCCGCGAATATTGACAAGATCCAGCGCCGAGCGCGCTGTGGTGTTTTCAGGATCCCAGAACTGTTCGCCGCGACGTTCGTAATCGACGCGACCGAAAATCCCGATCGTATTTGTAATCGGCGTGCGATATTGCAATCCGGTGTTGAACGTCGTTTTCGCAACATAGGGAGCGTAGTTGCCAACGGCCGCCGGATTGACCGTGTAGGCGTTGATCTCGCTGTCCGCCAATCCGAAGCCGGCGTAGAAATCGAGACCGTCATAAAGATTGGCCGTCAGTTCAACTTCACCGCCCCAGATCTCGATCTCATCGACCGGAACCAGAACCTGCGCGCTGACGGCGCCGATGAACACGAAATATGGCGCGTTCTCAACCTTGGTGCGGTAACCGGAAGCGTTCAGCGTCACACCGTCCGCCAGGGTTGACTTAAAGCCGACCTCATAGGTGGACGTTTCCTCCTGGGGCAGAAGATCGGATACGCCCATGACGCCCGCGCCTGCAGCAACAACGCCGACGCCGTTCTGGTTGAACTGGCCCGAACGGAAACCTTTGCCCCAGGATGCGTAAAGGTTGAGATTATCCAGCGCGGCGTAGCGCGCCGTAACTTTCGGTTGAAACAGATCGAATTCCGCGGTGTTGAGAGAACCGGGAACGCCTGTCGGAGACACGAAGACGCCGTTCACATAATTGCCCTGCAACGGGGACACCTGCTGCTCGCGCGAGTCCTTGTCGTAACGGCCCGCAAAAGCCAATTCGAGACGATCCGTTACATCATAGGCCGCGTTGAAGAACAGCGCCCATGCTTCATTGTCGTTGTCGTCTGCGATGAAACTGGTTTGCGGCGCCAGCGGATCGACAACCGGCATACGCTTCGAGACAGTCGGTAATCCGTTCTCAAGATCGTCATAGATGGACGAGTTGATGAAACGATCTGTGGCGACGTAATACGCCCCGACCATCCAGCGGAAGGCCTGATCGTCAGGCGACGTCAGACGCAGCTCCTGGCTGAACGCCTCTACCTCGATATGTTGCGACTGAATGCCGTCACCCAGCGGAAATGGCGGCGCCGGTGTGACGGTGCTCGCAGCGGTATAGGGAAACTGATCGCTGAATGTTGTCTCTTCGATATGATCATAAGCGGTCACCGAACGGAGTGTAGCAAAGCCCAGATCCGCATTGATGCGCAAAGAAACCTGCTCTGAATCACGCTTATCAACGCCAAGATTGTTAGCCGTAAACTCACGCTCAACCAGATCGGCGTCGGCGATGGTGAAATCAAACGCAGTCGGAAGGCCTGTTGTTTTATCAACAACGGCGGGCTGATAGGTGTAGTTCAGTGCGCCACCTTCGGTACGGACGAGCGAGCCGCGCAAATCCGCCGTCACCGCATCGCTGGCGATGAAACGAAGATGACCGCGAAGGGAAATGTCTTCGCTGTAATCGACTTTTTCATCAAGGATAACATTGTCGAGGACGCCATCCCGATCGGAATAGCGTGCGGAAATGCGGCCCAGCAGGCGGCCCGGCACGATCGGCCCTGAAACCGATCCCTCCACCTGAATATCATTCCCGCGGCCGTAACTCACCTGACCGTAGCCTTCGAATTCATCGGTTGGCATCGCCGTGTTGATGATAATGGCGC
The DNA here is from genome assembly GCA_030426465.1 of Alphaproteobacteria bacterium. GTDB lineage: Bacteria > Pseudomonadota > Alphaproteobacteria > Caulobacterales > Parvularculaceae > Hyphococcus. Next base: position 31,760 of record JAUHYK010000049.1, on the reverse strand, counting down.
CGCCTGTGGCGTTCCGACCATAAAGCGCTCCCTGGGGACCGCGCAGAACTTCAATGCTGTCGACATCGAAAAGAGGCTGGTCAAAGGATCTGGAGTTGATCTGCAACACATCGTCGACGACAACGGCAACGGGCGCTTCGCCGTTGCGGACCTGTGAAATGCCGCGGATGGTGATGAAGCTCGTTCCCGAATCCTGAGCGTTTGCGAAAGTGACCCCGGGCGTCAGCGCAAAGAAATCATCAACCTGATCGATGCGGGCATCCTTGATCGACTCTGCCGTGAAAACGGTTTCTGAAATAGGAACGTCTTGAACATTTTCTTCCCGGCCGCGGCCAATCACCACGATGACGTCTTCACCAACGATAGGCTCGCTTTGCGCCATCACGGGCGCGCTCGCTATCGCCGACAAAGACGAACCGCCCAATAAGGCGGCAAGAAAAATTCGATTGGCTCTGGTCATTGGGAACCCCTCCCGTTGGTGTAATACTGACCTAGAGTTGTCAGCATTCTGTGGGTTCACACAAATGTAAAAAAGAGTTGCAGAGCCCTGTAAATCGGGTGAGCCGCGGAAGACACACTACCCATTCAGGTAGTGGCCACCCGCCTCAGCCAATCTGTTAAATCAATTCGCAGCGCGTGATAAGTATTTGTTTTTCCAAGTATTCATCAGCTTCGCGCCGCGCAAAAATCTTATTCACCGCCTCAAACCCGCTCACCACCTCGCCAAAGACCGCAAACCCCAACCCGTCCGGATGGCGTTTCCCGCCAAAGTCGAGTTCCGGCTCATCGCGCATACAAATGAAGAAACTTCCAAAGGTCTCGCCCGCATTGTGACGCGCTGTCGACAGCGTCCATTTCTTATGGGTCAGCCCGGTGTCCGACGTTGGTTCATGCTCAATGGGAGCAACGGGCTGCGCATCGTCCTCATGCAATCCGCCCTGGATCACCTCGATGGGATTGTCTTTCCTCAGGGTCGCGTTTTCGGCGCCTACAATCCGAAAAAAGGTTGAGCCATCCAGCGCGCCTTTTGAAATGAGGTCGCGAAAGTAGCCCGCAGTCCTTGGCGCTTCTTTGAGAAAAAGGCGAACTTCAAATTCGCCGCATTCAGTTTGAAACCTGGCTTTCAACGATGCCTCCCTGTTTTTGGCAGGCAAGCCTTGGCGAGAAATTTTTCGTTAGTCAACCAGCCCCAAACGTTGCGCTTCGATGACCGCCTGCGTTCGTTTGTTTACAGACAACTTTGAAAAAAGGCTTTTCAGATGAAATTTTACAGTGTTTTCCGTTAGCTCCAGCGCCCGCGCAATTTCTTTATTCGACATCCCGTTCGCCAGCTTTTGAAGCACCTCATATTCGCGCTCACTCAACAATCCTGTGTCCCGTACTGGGTTCAAAGTTTTCGCCCGCTCAAGAATCTCATGGATAAATTGCAGCGTAATCAATTCTTCTTCTCTTTGATGAAGGTCAGAACGAAGCGTCGGCAGCAACCTCAAAACTTCCGCATTGCCGAGAAACGGCCCCATCACACGGCCGGGAAGCGCGGCTTTCAATAAGCGAATGAGTTCAGGCTTGGCTTCTTCCGTTGCGCCTTGCCTGATATGGCGAACGCATTGCGCCAATTGCAAATAGAGCGCCCACCCACCAGATCCGACAACCTCGGCAAGCGCCGAAGCCCGGGCGAGATGCCCCGGTTCGTCATCATTACCCGTTGATGCGATTACACTCGCGGCCAACAGATAGGACTGCCAATCTCTCTTGTTGTCCTCATAACAATAGTCTTGGAGGAAGCGTTTTGCGGCCTTGGACGCAGAGGTCCCCATAATATTTCCATCGCCGTTATGCGCCGCCAGGGCGAATTCATGCATGGCGCAAAACTTTAACAATCGGTCAAGATTTCTCTGTTGTGCGAAGGCGCGCATATTTGAAAGGATACGATACGGCGACTGACCGTCTCCGCACTGACGCGCAAATAGGATCGCCGCATTCAATCCCGTGATGTAAATATCCACCCACCCGTCATTCTCAACTGTATGGAAAAGCGTTTCTTCGAAAGCCGGCCATTCACTGCGGTCGCATTCGCCTTTCCAGATACGAAGGGTGTATCCCAACACCGACGCAAGCGCTTTCAGCCCGCTATCGGATCCGAAGTTTTCATCCGCCATTTTCCCGGCGCGCTCAACATTCGCCGCGGCTGTCGCCAGATCACCCCGGTAAAACGCTGTATGCGCGGCATGGATGTAGCAATAATTCAGCCCCAGAACCGATGCGCTTTGCCGCATAAAAGAAAACGCTTCCCGCAGGCGGGCGCTGACCAGATCAAATTCCGCACAGGATAGATGGATCAGCACTTCCTCACACCGGATCGTTCCCCAACCCAGTGCATCAAGACAGGCGGGGTCTGAATATTGACGACGAATGCGGGAATGGTTTTCGGTCCAGGATGTGCGATCCTCATACAGATTAATCATTGATTCAACGACCAACCTGTCCGTATCGCAAAGGTCTGGGCGCAGCCTGTCCGGTATCAGCTCTGACGCATCCAGCATGGCGCGCGCCTCCGGAATCTCTCCATATTTGCAATGAAGATAAGCGCGCGCAATCATCAGTCGCGCACTTGATGCGACGACATCATCAGGCAGGAGGCGCAAGGCGCTACGCAAGACGCCTATTCCATCGTGCAGTATGATTTTCCAGCCGCCCGCTGCAATGATCAGCTTTTCGCATTCGTCATAGTCCCCGGCATTGGCCGCATAGCGCACAGCCTCCACCAGTTGCTTCTTCTCCGCATGCCAATGGCTCGCCCGCAATTGTATCGAACTTGCCTTTTCATGACTCTGCCGGATTTGCATCTCGCGAAGATACTCGGCGAAGAGATGGTGCAGCCGGTACCATCCGCCCTTGTTGTCCAGCGGCACAATCAGCGCGGCGAACGAAGATAAGGAATCGATGCGCCCCCATGCATTTGGAGAGTCCAGAACATAATTGGTGAGTTCCGGGTTGAACCTCTCCAGAAAAGCAAGCGTCAAAAGAAGCTCTTGCGTATTGTCATCCAGTGTCGAAAGGACTTGTTCCGTCAGATAGGAAGCGACGAGCCCGCCATCGACGCCCGCCAGAATGGGCTCATCAGGCGCAGCGCGTTTTTGTACGCGCGCGAGCTGAACCGCAACTGGCCAGCCTTCTGTCTGATCGTAAATTTCAAGACCGCTATTTTCGTCCGTAACATCGCTGAGCGCGAGAAGGGTTTCGTCCTTTGTTAGCCTTAACTGTTGCGCGTCGATTTCAATCGCATCTCCGGAGGCAATAAGGGAAAAAGCGTCGATATTCGGCTGACGTCGGGTGTCGATGAAGATTGTAAACCGCGACAGCGTATCACGAATGAGGCGTTTGATGATTGCATTGACGGCCTCGCATTCGGCGCTGTGATAGTCTTCCAGAATGAGGACGATCTGACCTTCTTCATCGTTCAGCGAGCGCACAAGTTTTGCCAGAACAGCACTGGTCGAGGCATCGGCGAAACCATCGCGGGCGCCGGTGACGAGTTCATCCAGTTTTATGCCGGCGCGCGACAAGACCAGCACAATATAGGCCAGGAACTGTTTTTCATCCGCCTCGCCCTGCTCGAGCGTCAGCCAGCCATAACGGATTCCCTTTTCGACAGCGTCGGCCGCCCACTGACCCAAGAGGGAAGATTTTCCGTATCCCGCCGGCGCAACAATGAGCGCCAGACGCTTGTTAACCGCGTCGCTTAATTGCGAGACAAGCCGATTGCGCGGCACAAGATCAACTCTTGGCCTATTCGGTTCAAATTTGGATTCCAATACCCAGGAAACGTCTGAAATATTCGGGTCAACTGTCATCAATGGCCATAAACTCAAAGGGGCGGACGCATTACTCCTCAACAATCACAAGCGCTGAGCTATCCTTGACCTCCTCCATAACCGGAAATGTCGACGTCTGCGCAACGCCTGGCAGGTCTGCAATGACATCACCCAGAAGCGCACGATACGCCGCCATGTCTTTGGTTCGCACTTTCAACAGGTAATCATATCCTCCCGACAGCATATGGCAGGACAGAATTTGCGGAACTTTTTTGGCCGCAGCGTTAAATCGCTCGAGGCAGTCCCGCCTCGTGCTTTCAAGCTTCACCTGGACAAATACCAGATGCCCGAGATTGATCTTTGCGGGATCAATATCGGCCTGATAGCCGCGAATAACGCCATCGCGTTCGAGCCGGCGAAGTCGTTTCTGACAGGGCGTTTTCGACAGATTGATACGCTCTGCGAGTTCAACAACAGACACCCGTCCGTCGGCCTGGAGCTCGTTCAAAAGCGCGCAGTCGAGATGGTCTATAGAACTACTTTTTTCGTCATGGGTAGGCATTATGGCCTACCCATTATCACCTTATGGTTCGATATGTAAGATAATTATCCAGACATAGGGAATATCGCCTACGCATTTTTCGGCAAAAGACGCATCACAGGATGGGTGCTCGACCTCCGTCAGTCCGGACAGTCAGCTTTGTCCGCGCATAAGGGAACCGCGTTTATGCCGACACTGATAAACCATTGCTGTCCCGCCTCGCGGCGGCGGCGCACGAACTCTTCATGCATTTCATACATGCCAGGCACCGGGTCGTGATCGGCGACCGGTTCTTCGCCGAACAAAATATAGGACTGATCTTCCGAATATGGGCGCCATTGAGCGCCGCCAGCGCTTTGCGGTGTTCCCGTTGCAGCGAACGAGACCCAGTAATCCATCATCGCGGATGAGAGCGCGGCTTCTTTATCTCCCTTAGGAACAGGCCAGTTTGGCGGAATGGCGGACACATCCCCCACCTTGCCAAATACAAAAGGAAGCTCATTGGCGTGAAAAGCACAGAGATCGCGTTCCCGTGCGGCCGGATAGCAATGATCGAAAATATACATGAAGGCCGGCTGTCCGGACTGCGTTTGCTTGTCCACAATGCGTTCGACAGACCATCCGAAAATGGCGTCGCGCAAGGTGGCGAGCATGGACTCCTCCATGTCTGACGACGGATAGACTTTGAGAAAGTCATTCGCCAGATCGCCATAACCCCGCCGGATCGCAGCTTCATAGGCCTGCGCACTTTCCGGAACCGGCGGCAGCAACGCGCGATAGGCGCGCGCCTCCCCGCTGTTGAACCCGGCAAGCAACGGCGTCTTCGCCTGTCGGCCTTCATCGAAGGCCTCTATCAATTGGGTCGGGAGCGCCCACCCGTCGACGGTTCCCTGACTGACAAAACCGGCTTTGGTCGCAATATCTGTGATCTTTTGCGCATCCACTGCACGCAGCGCCTCCAGGTCTTTTGCGCCAAGCGCCGTCGCGACCATCGTCCCAATCGTTTCAGCGGACGGCATACCGTAAGCGGGCTCCGAGAGTTCGGGCTTGCCGCGAATGCCGGTGCTTTGTGCGATGACTTTATGGTACAGCCCGTCAGCCAGCGGGCTTGTCATGAGATAAGTAGTGCTAAGCGCGCCAGCAGACTCGCCCATAATGGTGACATTTTCCGTATCGCCGCCAAACTTAGCGATATTGTCGCGCACCCATTCAAGCGCCGCAATCTGATCGAGCAATCCGTAATTTCCCGAGACGCCATTGGGCGATTCCGCGCTCAATTCCGGATGAGCAAGCCAACCGAGCGGACCAAGACGATAGTTGATGGACACGAGAACCACGCCCCGGCGCGCAAGTTCCGAACCATCATAAAGCGGTTCTGCAGCGCCGCCGATACGCAAGGAACCGCCATGAATCCATACAATCACCGGGGCGTTTTTTGCATCTGCCGGCGCCCAGATATTGAGTGACAAGCAATCTTCTGAGGCTTCAACCGGCGGATCGTAATAAAGGCTGGTTGCGGGCAGCGCCGGTTGCACGCAGCTTGGTCCGAACGACGAAGCGTCTCTTATTCCTTCCCAGACGGCAGCGGGTAGCGGCGCTTTCCATCGCAGATCACCAACCGGCGGCGCGGCGAAAGGAATGTTTTTGAAAACATTCAGCGCTCCTTCGCGCTCCCCTTGAATGCGTCCCTGCTCAATCTGGATGATAGGCTCGCCGGCTTCCGAACGGGCGCAAGCGGTGAAAGGAAGAAAGACTGCGCAAGCCAGCATAATGCGAAAAACGTATGTCGTGACTTTCATATTCAATATACTGTATCCTCCTAAAGAACGCGCTGTAGCAAACGCTGGAACGCCGTTGTCGTCTGCGCAACAGATTCTGCAGAAACGCAACGCGCATCGTCATCTTCAACATGATGGAAACGGTGAACGCCAAAGATTCCAGCGACAGGCGCATAGCCCGCCTCTATTATATTGGTCAGTTCACCCGCTGACAGCGTGTCGCTGGCGTAAGGCGCCTCAAGACCGGCGAGCCCTGCAAATTCCGTTTGCGCCATGGCGACAAGTTCGGGGCTGACTACGAGATAGCGTTGGGAATCCGTTCCGGGCAGCGGCCGACGCGAGCCGACCGTGTCGTGCCAGTCGCGCGAGGCGAGATTGGCGCCGAGATGAAGCCAGAACGCCGTGTCTTCAGGAGGCGGCGCAACGCTGTGAAGAAGTTCCTCGGCGCCAAGATACTGATATTCGTGACCACTATTGCAAACAAAAGCGAGATTGTAATCGGGCGCCGCGCGGCTCGTCCAGCGTGCAATATGCAGCCAGGCCGCAATGCCGCCGCCACGCTCGCCTGCACAAGTAAACCAGCCCGAACGCGGCGTTGACACCACCAGCCACTTTCCCTTGCCGCGGTTTAATCGCCCGACAAGATTGAACGCCTGTCTGCGTCCACCCTGCCCGATCAAAACCATCGTTCCTTTCTGGCCCGTCAGCGCAGCCGCAAAGAAAGGCGCCGCGTCGTCCGGCGCCATGAGCGCCATCGGTATGTCGTAAAGCGGGTCGCGGCCGTCCGTGTTCAGGGCAATGACCTTTCCACTCGGGCCATTGGTGACGATGACGCAGGCTGCGGCGGCCCCTGCAATCGCGGCCTCCACCGGTTTGCGAACTTGCGGCCAGAACATCGATGACCAGCGCCCGAATGGCAGATCAACAAGGGCAATGGCGCCGTCCAAAGGCGCTGATGAAAGTCCATGTTCATCAACACGGACAATAGGCGCGGTGACACCCGCTTCAGTTGTTGTCTGGACAATCGGTTGCGGCCAAAGCGGCGCGCGCGCGTCGCCAACGACAAGCCGCGCTTCGCTGGCTTCAAACCATGGCGCCGAAAAATACTGGCGTTCCGTTTCAAACCCCGCGCTAGCGAGTTCCGATTCAAGCCAGGCGCCGCAGGCTTCATCTCCCGCGCCACCGGATTGTTTGACGCCAAAACCGATATAGCGCTGTAAGTCTTCAGCGACGGCGGCATGCTCATCCTTGGAGGCTATTGCGGCAGTGCTGACGGAAATCAACGGCGCTGTCGCGGAGGCCGCCAGAAACCGGCGCCGCGTCGTCATGTTCCTCGCGCTCGCATCCGTTGGCTCAGTCATCAATCTTCCTCCGGAATGTTTCGGGGAGAAACAGGATGCCGACCACCGCCGTCATGCCGGCGATCAAAACCGGATACCACAAGCCGTAATAGATATTGCCCGTTGCCGCGACCATGGCGAAGGCGGTCGTCGGCAGGAAGCCGCCAAACCAGCCATTGCCGATGTGATAGGGAAGCGACATCGAAGTGTAACGGATGCGCGCAGGGAATAACTCAACCAACATCGCCGCTAAGGGCGCATAGGCCGCCGTCACCATCAGCATGATCGCAACGATGATCGCGATGACCAGCGGCCGGTTGATTTTGTCCGGATCCGCCTCGCTCGGATAGCCCGCCGCAACCAGTCTATCACCGACTTCGCCTTGAAACGCCGCTATCTCTGCTGCAAGACCTGCCTCATCATGGGTTGACGGATCGGGCGCAGTGATGACGGTCTGCCCGATGCGCACTTCGGCTAGCGTCCCGGCGGGCGCGTTGACATTTGAATAGTTGATTCCGTTACGCGCAAGATAAGCCTTGGTGATGTCACAACTTGTCTTGTCGAACGTATTCTTTCCGATTGGGTCGAACTGAAACGAACACTCATCGCCATTGGCGACGACTGTGACGGGCGCGTCCTGCACTGCGCGCGCAAGATCGGGATTGGCCGCATTGGTCAGCGCCTTGAATAACGGAAACAATGTGAGCGCCGCCATGACGCAGGCGGTCATGATGATTTTTTTGCGCCCGATCTTGTCGCTGAGCCAACCGAAAAACACGAATGTCGGGGTCGAGATTATCAGCGCGATCACCAGAAGAATGTTCGATGTCGCCGGGTCAACATCGGCGATCCGTTCCAGATAAAACAGCGTGTAGAACTGCCCGGTGTAGCCGATCACCGCCTGCCCTGCGACGCCGCCCAGAAGCGCGATCAGCACATATTTAAGGTTCGACCAACGCCCGAACGCTTCTGACAAAGGCGCTTTCGAGGTGGCGCCTTCATCTTTCATTTTCTGGAATATCGGACTTTCTGCGAGCTGCAAACGTATCCAGAGCGAGATACCAAGAAGGAAAATTGAAAGCAGGAAGGGAATGCGCCAGCCCCATGCCGCAAAGGCCTCCTCCCCCATCGCAGAGCGCAAACCGATCACCAAGAGCAACGCGGCAAACAGGCCTATGGTCGCGGTCGTCTGGATGAAGCTTGTGAAAAAGCCGCGCTTTCCTTCCGGCGCATGTTCGGCGACATAAGTAGCCGCGCCGCCATATTCGCCGCCAACCGCAAGTCCCTGCAATAACCGCAGCCCCACGAGGATAATTGGCGCCGCAATGCCAATGGCGCCGTAGCTCGGCAGAAAACCCACCGCGAAGGTGGACAGCCCCATCAATCCCATCGTCACCAGGAAGGTGTTCTTCCGCCCGACGACATCGCCGATATGTCCGAAGACAATAGCGCCAAAGGGGCGGATAGCGAACCCGGCGGCGAAGGCCGCGAGCGCCAGAATGAAAGCCGTGGTTTCATTGACGCCGGAAAAGAACTGCACGGAGATATAACTGGCCAGAAGTCCGTACAGATAAAAATCATACCACTCGAACATCGTGCCGAGCGACGCCGCCAGAATGACCTTGATCTCGCTTTGCTTCAGCCCATGCGCAGCGGACGTCGCATTTCCCTCGACAGCCATCGGCGTTCCTCTCCATCATTTTACACCTTCACCGGTCTAGCGCCGGCTTCGGTGATTTATTGGCGCGAAATGCGCTAATTCATTATATCGCCGCAATAACACGACACTGCTTGGCGTTAACCGGTCATGGACACGCCGCCGCCAGCGCTTTCCAACTCACGCTGGCCTTGAGTAAAGCCAGCCTTCGGCGCGATCTCGCTGGTCCGGTCGGTGATCTGGTCCCATTTTTCGGCGATGCGTGCAGCCGCCCCCTCACCGCCGCCGATAAAGGCGCCGCCAGTCAGCGTTATATGGGCAGCGGCGAAGTGGCCTGCGCCGGCGCAAAGAATCGCACGGGTCGGCGCCTGCTCCGCCGTCAAGGCGACGATGCCGGGACTCACCAGCCCGGGATCGAGATGTTCCAGCGCTTCTTTCGATAACACGTCGCCGGTCATTTGCGTCGCCGCCGTGGGCGCGAGGCAATTAACGCGAATGTCGTATTTCTCTCCTTCGATCGCGAGCGTCTGCATCAAGCCAACAAGCGCCATCTTGGCTGCGCCGTAATTCGCCTGTCCGAAATTTCCGTAGAGACCGGAAGACGATGTTGTCATAACGATCCGCCCATGGCGCTGCGCCCGCATGATCTCCCAAACTGCTTTGGTGCAGATCGCGGCGCCCATGAGATGAACATCAACAACAAGACGAAAGTCGTCGAGTGACATTTTGGCGAAACTTTTGTCACGCAGGATGCCCGCATTATTCACCAGAACATCAATCCGGCCCCACTGCTCCATCGTCTGTGCAACCAGGGCTGCAACACGATCTTCATCGGTGACAGACGCAGCAAAAGAAATCGCTTCCCCGCCCTGTTCGCGAATTTCGGAGGCGACTTGCTCTGCGTTTTTTGCCTCCAGATCGTTCACGACCACTTTCGCGCCATGACGCGCCAATTCCAGCGCATGGCAACGGCCAATGCCGCCGCCCGCCCCCGTCACAATCGCAACCCGATCACCCAATTCCATTTTACTGACAGCAGACATTCGCCCTCTCGTGAGTTAATATATTAAACGCGATAAAACAGCCGATTACGGGACTCTACGTGGGTGGGTCAGCCTCTCTCCCGCGCCCGCTCTTCGCAGATAGCGTGGAAACCGGCGGTCATGAAGCGAGCCATCCTCTGCCTGACGGCCTCGAAATCATCCGAGTTGCACAACCCGTCCGATAACCTGTCGATCCGGCCGGTGCGCGCAAGCGTCAACATCAATGCACCGGAGACAAAGTGGTATCCCCAAAAGATATCCTCTTCCGGACAATCGGGCAGCGCTTTTTTCAGAATTTCGATCAGACGCAAAACCACAGGGTCAAAATAGTTCCCCATGATTTCTGGGCCCCATTCAGGAGAGTTCGCAACCTGAGCGGTAAGAGCGAGACCGTTTTTCCATTCATCGCCGCCCTCGATATATAGATCGAAATCCGTATCAAGGAACACGCCAAGCGCGCCTTCCACTGTCGGCTTTCCCTTTGCATCTTTTTCGTATTCATCCAGCGCCATCATCCTGCGCGCGCTCGACACCGGCGCGCGACGATCAAAGACAGCGTCAAACAGCGCCTTCTTGTCAGCAAAATAATAATTCAGCAGCGTATGGTGCACGCCGACGCCTTTCGCGACATCTTTCAACGTAACTCCATAGAATCCGCGCTTCGAAAAGAGATATTCCGCCGTATCGAGAATTTGCTCAATTGACTCGGCTCTTTGTTCCGCTTTGGTCTGTCGCTTCCGCTTCGTTTTTGTCTCTGTAGACAAGGTAAAATCTCTCCGTGTTGTCGCCCTGGTCATTATCCATGAGAGGGCGGTTTTGCCTTATCAATTTTTCAGTTCTACTCTCAGCCGTATCTTATCGATCTTGCCGGTAGACGCCAACGGCATCGTCGGCACGCGCACGACTTCATCAGGTATCCACCAGGGCGCCACGCGTGTACGCAGCGGCTCCAGAAGCTCATCATCCGTTATGGACTTATCCTCCCCCAATTCAACCATCAGGATTGGTCGCTCTCCCCATTTGGGGTCAGCCCGGCCAACTACGGCCACTAATGAGACTTGAGGGTGCGCTCCCACAATTGCCTCAATCTCAGCAGGATTTATCCACTCCCCACCCGACTTGATCAAGTCCTTGGCGCGGCCGGTGATGATGAGATTGCCGCGATTGTCGATTCGCGCGAGATCGCCAGTATCGAACCAGCCGTCAGCATCGGTCGCCGACACATCATCGCCAAAATAACGCTCCACAACCGCTGCCCCGCGAACGCGCAGATGACCTTCAACATTTCGCTGTTCAGGAAGTGGGTTTCCACGAACATCCGTCAACAGAAGATCGACCCCGACCGCAGGGCGGCCAGACATCCAGGCTTTCCTTTCAGGATCGTTCGCCGGCGCGCTTGTGCCCAGCGGTGAAAGCTCGGTCATGCCCCAGCTTGTCTGCACAACAACGCCAAGCCTTTGTTCAACACGCTCCATCAGAGCCGGCGGCATTGGCGCGCCGCCAACAACAATGCGCTGGAGCGTTGGAACATCACCGCCATGTTGTTCAAGATGCTCAACAAGCCCAAGCCAGACGGTGGGCACGCCGAGCGCAACCGTCACGCCCTCTTTGTTAATCAATCGCGCAAGGCTGGCGCCATCGGCGAGACGGCCTGGAAGAACGAGCTTGGCGCCGGCGGCGGGCGCCGCGAAGGGAAGCCCCCATGCATTCGCATGAAACATGGGAACAACCGCAAGCACAGCATCAGTGCATGTCAGCCCCATGACGTCGGCTTGCAGCAAACGCAGCGTATGCAGATAGCTTGATCGATGGGTGTAGGTAACGCCCTTAGGCGGGCCTGTAGTGCCTGAGGTAAAGCACAAACCGGACGGAGCGATCTCATCGAACTCACTCCAGCGCGCATTGCCGCTGGCGTCAGTGAGCAGTTGTTCCAGCGCATCGGTTGATGCATCCAGATCGTCTGCGCTCCAGTCCGGCGGCTCGCCGTCAATCACCAACAGTTGGGAAACAGATGGCGTTCGCTCGACAATCTGCTTCGCCAGCGGCGCAAGGTCTGCGCTAACGATCAATATATGCGCTTCGGATTGCTTCAGCATGGCGCTGAGTTGAGCCGGCGTAAGGCGGGGATTGAGCGTATGATAGACACCGCCCAGGCCAATGATCGCGTACCAGACCTCCACATGCGCCTGCGTGTTCCAGGCGAGCGTTGCAACGCGATCGCCAAAGCCTACGCCGCGGCCGGCCAAAGCCGCAGAGACACGCAACGCCCGCGCTCTTAACGACGCATACCCAACACGGTCGATCACCCCGCCCTCGCCCGCAGTCACAACTTCAACATCACCATGCCATTTGGCGGCGTGATCGATGAATTTGGTCAAAGTGAGCGCATATGGCTGCATTGAGCCGTCAATCATCGGCACCCCGGCGCTTGCGGCGGCAAAGGCGGCGACGCAACGCCGACATTCCAGGTCCAGCCAATATTCGCGGCGCGGCGCCGGCACATCACTTCCTCATGCAATTCATACATGCCGGGAAGAAGGTGAGTTGCAGATCCTTCAGGCGCGTCCTCGAAATACATATAGGCTTCGTCATTGGAATAAGGACGCCACGAAGGCTCGCCTTTCGCACTTGGCACGCCGTCGCGTGCGAATGATGACCAGTAACCAAGCATGGCGTCGGACAATCTTCTTTCCGTCGCAGTGTCCGGAATTTCCGGCCAGCTCGGCGTCAGATTATCGATTGTACCGAAAACATAGGGAATTTCGCTGGCGTGAAAGGCGTGCAGCCCGGCCTCGTTAGCCGCCTTATATCCATGGTTGAAAATATAAAGATAGCCCGCTGCGCCAATTTCCGATTGCTTGCGGGCGAGCCGTTCGGCCGTCCAGCCATACATCGCGTCGCGGGTGGTTGCGAGCATGCTTTCGCTGATATTCTCTGGGGGATATTGCTGCAAAAACGCATCGGCAAGATCGCCATAACCTTCGCGGATCAGCTTCTCATAAGCATTTTCCGTTAGCGGTTTTTTCGGCAACAAAAACCGCAGCGACCGGATTTCTCCACTGTTGAAACCCGCGATCATCGGCACCGGCGCCTGTTCGCCGCGATCGAAAACACTCACCAGTTCATCGGGAAGCACGACGCCGTCCACTGTGCCCCATGCGACATACCCCGCCTGCTGGGTTTTTCTGATCAGGGTGGCCGCATCCAATTCGCGCAGTGCTTCAATATTGTCAGCGCCGATCTTGTCAGCGATATAAACGCCGATCGCTTCTGCAGAGGGAACGCCAAAACGCGCTTCCTTCAGCGCAGGCGTCGAAATCATATAGGCGCTCTGGGCGATGGCTTTATGGAACAAGCCGCGCGCAGGCGGCGACGCCATGAGATACATGACGCTCAAGGCGCCCGCGGACTCGCCTGCAATTGTTACATTGTCAGGATCGCCGCCGAACGCTGAAATATTGCGCTGAACCCATTCAAGCGCGGCGATCTGGTCGAGCATCCCGTAATTGCCGGAAATACTATCCGGCGATTCCGCGCTTAGCGCCGGATGCGCAAGATAGCCCAATGCCCCAACGCGGTAATTGATGGAGACAACGACGAGACCGTTTTGCGCCAGCGCCGCGCCGTCATACATCCGCTGACTGCTGGCTCCTGAACGCAGTGAGCCGCCATGGATCCACACAAAGACAGGCGCGTCAGTCGCATCCTTAGGCTTCCATACATTGAGCGACAGACAGTCTTCGCTCATCGCTTTCAAAGTTTCAGCGTAGATGCTTTCGACATTCGCGCGAAACTGCATGCAGGCGGGACCGAATTCACTTGCATCCAACTCGCCTTCCCAACCGGGCGCCGGCGATGGCGGCTTCCAGCGGGCATCGCCCATCGGCGCCGCCGCATAGGGAATGCCCTTGAAAGCCAAAACCTTATCCTGGGCGACACCCCTGATATCACCTACCGGGGCGTTTATGAGAACGCCGTTTTTTTCTTCGCTGCTGGCGTGAGCACAAGCGGGAGTCATCGCCAGTAAGGCCACAGCAATCGAACGGAATAACAAAGACATCATGCGCACCCTCAGACTTTACCGGCTTCACGGCGTATCGCCCTTGCAAGAAACAGGAACAACGCCACCGCCAGGAAATAAAACGGGATTAATGTGTAAAAAGCGAGCTGAAGGGAATTATCCGGATGGGCGTCGCGAAAGAAATCACTCGCCATGCCAAGATAAGTCGGCCCGAAGCCAAGACCGATCAAATTCATCACCAGCAACAACAGCGCGCCTGAAAGGACGCGCTGCTGCGGCTCCACTTCTTCCTGCACCAGCGCGACCGCAGGTGAAAGATAGAAATAATTGAAAAATGTCGGAACGGCCAGAAAGATCATCGCGAGCGGCCAGCCAGGCGCCCAGACAAAGCCGAAGAAGAATGGAACAGCGAGAAGAAGCGCGACCGCGGGCACATAGGCATAGGCGGTTTTCGAGCGCTTACCGAGCCAGTCAACAAGACGCCCCGAGACATACATCCCGGCGCTGACGAAAATACCGACAAGCAGCGCATAATAAAGCGCGACCTCGCTGAGGGTCATTCCCTTTTCACGCATCAGGAAAAGCGTTGTAAAATTCACCACGGCATAGGTCACGAACTGCGTTGCCCCGCTTGCAAGCGCAATCAGAATGAGCGTCGGGCGCGTGAAAAACATGCGGCAGGTCGACCAGAACCCGGCAGCCAGCGCAGTTTCTACCGGCGCGGATGCGGCCCATTGCTTGACATCAAGCCCGCCGCGCTTTGGTTCGCGCACAAAGAAAAAAACCACAAGTGCCGCGATAATACCGACAACCCCTACGGAAACGAACGCATCGCGCCAACTATAGGCGGCGGCGATTGAGGCGCCGAAAGCAACGCCCAGCGCCATTCCGATCGGCGGGCCCATATTATAGAGACCCAATGCTCGCCCACGCGTGCCCGACGGAAAATAGTCAGAGATAATCGCATAAGACGGCGGCACGCCGCCGGCTTCGCCAACGCCAACCGCCATGCGCGCAGCGACAAGTTGCGGAAAAGTTCTGGAAAGGCCGCACGCGACCGTCGCTGCACTCCAGAGAAAGCAAGCGAAAGCCAGGACCTTCACCCGATTGGTCCGATCCGCAAACCAGCCGACTGGCAATGCAATCAGCGTATAAAAAAGCGCAAAATAAAGGCCGGTAATGCGCCCCAATTGTCCGTCTGTAATCTGCAATTCGTCCTGAATGGGTTTCGCCAAAATAGAAATTAGCTGGCGGTCCAGAAAATTCAGCACATAGACAAAACACAAAGCGCCCAGCACCCACCATGCACGCGCACCGGGCCCCGCTGCTGTTGCAGCGGGGCCCGTAGCAGTCGCATTACCCACGTCAAAATTATGCGCAGTGCTCATATTCGTCACGGTTTAGTAATCGTAGCCGATACGAATGCCGATTGTGCGGGGGCGCAGCGTGCTCGCACGGGCATCCGCAAATGCCTCCGGGTGACGGTAGACAATAGAATGATCGTCGAACAAGTTCTCGACATAAAGCGTCGCTTTGACTTGTTCGCCGAATTCGGCCCCAAGCGACATATTCACCGTCTGATAGGCTTCAGTGAAACCGTAAGTCGGCGTCACCGTCGTTGGATCACCCGGGACATTCGGGAACTGGTTCGGGAAGTCGCCGACATGACGAGCGTTCACTGCAAACGAGCCTCTCACATTTGGCGAAATGTAAGTGGTGTATTTAATGTAAGCGCCGCCCTGGAAGGCTGGAAATGCGAGACCGCCGCCAAGTACGGCGCCGGAGATCGCCGCCTCTTCCGGCGTAAGCTCAGTGACCTCCGTATCGTTCAACGATCCATTCAAGCCAATGGAAAGTCCCTCGGCCGGAAACGCAGCAACTTCGAATTCGATGCCTTTGCTTCGCGCCTTCCCGATATTCGTGGCGAACTGAACCGAGTCCGACACGCGGTTCGCCTGCACCTGGATGTTGCTCCAGTCGATCAGATAGGCGGCGAGATTGGCGGATAGTTTTCCGTCGAACCAGACACCCTTCAGGCCGATTTCGTAGTTCTTCAATTTATCCGACGAAGCGCCGTCCGGAATGATGAGGTCTGTGGGATCGACGACGCTGGCGAGGCCTGCACGCGCATTAACTGCAGGCGTACGGAAACCCGTCGAATAAGTCGCATAGGTGGTGACGCTATCGACCGGCTTGAACGAAGCGCTGAACTTATAGGACGGGCCGGATTCTTCACCGACGGCGCCGACTGCCGGCGCAGTGCCTGTAATCGTCAACGGTCCGGGAATGCCGAAGAGTGAGTTGACAAGGTAATTACTTGTATACCCACCAGTGGTGAAGCCCTGAACGTCCAGCTTGCCGTAGCGCAAACCACTCGTCAGCCAGAAACGATCGCTGAACCGGTATGTCACCTCGCCGAAACCTGCAAGCTCATTGGAGATCGCATGGTTGAAGGTGCGTTGATAATATTCGTCAACAAGCCCCGTCATGCCGTTCGCCATGAGGAAGGCCGGATCAGAACGGTAGAACAGATCAACGTCACGTCTCTTGTAGTAATAAAACAGGCCAGCGACCCATTCCAGTTTGCTGTCCATGGTCGAGACCAGCCGCGCCTCTTCAACAAACGCTTTGTCAAAAGCAAATGCATCAAGCGCGAAAGGAATCGCCCCGCCAAACGTCGCGTCGAGATCGATAATAAATGACTGGTTATAAGACGAATATGTCGACGAACTGGTGAAGTTTGCGAAGCCTAAATCGACATCCACAGTGGCGTTGATGGAATCAAGATTGCCGCCATAAATGTCCGGCCGGCGTGAATTGCGCGTTTCGCGATCGCCGCCGCCGAGCGCTGGATTGATAAGCTGAGCGTCCTCGGGTTTGCTTTCTTCATGCAACCCCATCAAGCGCAAGGACGCGCCGTCCGTCGGCTCCCAGAGCACAACCACGCGACCGCCCCAGTTTTTTAGCGTATTCGCGTTATCGACGCCGGTTCCGATATTGGTGACCCAGCCTTCTTCATTACGATAGAAACCGACAGCGCGCACCGCCAGCTTGTCTTCAACGAGCGGCACATTGATCATGCCGTTATAGCGCTGACGGAAGGAGTCATCATCCGTCAGACCAAAGTCGACCAGCGCGGCGGCGTCAAACTCATCAAGGTCGGGACTTTTAGTCAGCAAGCGCACAGCGCCTGCGAGCGAACCGGAACCAAACAACGTGCCTTGAGGGCCGCGGAGAAATTCGACGCGTTCAACGTCAAACAGAGTCGAGTCGAGCTGTGTGGAGTTGCCATTCGCGGAGATCGGCAGTTCGTCCAGATAGACCGCAACCGAATTTTGCAGGTTTGCCTGATAGCCGTTGGTCGCGATGCCGCGCACGGAGAATGTGTTGAAGTTCGCGGTCGGTTTATTGAGGACAGCGCCCGGCGTTTCGAAGGCGAGCCCTTCGTAACCGACAATGCCCTTCTCGGTGAGTTCGTCCTGTGAAAAGGCCGTCACACTGAGCGGCACATCCTGAAGACTTTCCTCACGGCGGGTCGCCGTGACGACAATCCGGTCATCATTCGCCTGGTCGCCAGACGACGTAGCGTCTGTCCCCTGCGCCATCGCAGAAGCGGACAGAACAAAAAAGGCGGCCGCCGACGCGGACGCGAGTAGCGCGTTTTTCATAGACTGTAACCCTCCCGTTCACCGGTCTTTTCGCCGGCGCACAAACATTGTTGTGATTTTTACATAGCGGAAATTATACTCACTGACAAGCGTGTGAATATCTTGACCGCTGGATGGAATGGGCGCCATACCCTCTGTCATGTCGATATTTGCAAAACTGGATGGCAAGAAAGCGCTTGTCACAGGAGCCTCAAGCGACGGTTTCGGGCGCCATTTCGCGCATGTTCTGGCGGACGCCGGGGCGGCGGTCGTTGTATCGGCCAGACGCAAACCGGCTCTGGACGAACTTGTTCAGGATATTGGCGCGAAAGGCGGAAAGGCCGTCTCGGTAGCGATGGACGTCACTGACATCGCGTCGGTCACCGCCGCGATATGTAAGCACGGCCCATTTGATATCGTCGTTAACAACGCTGGCGTATCCGTTGGGAATCCGATCCTCGATCAAACGGAAGATGACTACGACTTTGTCATCAACACAAATCTGAAGGGCGTGTGGAATGTCGGGAAGGAAGCCGCCCGCGGCATGAAAGACGCGGGCATCGCTGGATCGATCATCAATATCGCATCGATTACCGGTCTTCGCCAGGTTCAGGCGATCAGCCCTTACGCCATATCAAAGGCGGGCGTCATCCAGATGACAAAGCAAATGGCGCTTGAATTCGCCAGATATAATATTCGCGTTAACGCCATCGCTCCGGGATATTTTGAAAGCGACTTAACGCGCGACTATTTCAAAACGGAAAGAGGTCAGGCGTTGATCCAGCGCGTTCCCATGCGCCGGCTTGGCGATTACAAAAGCCTGAACGGTCCCCTCCTTCTACTTGCCTCAGAAGATTCAACATTCATCACAGGCAGCGTCATCGCAGTTGATGGCGGCCATCTGTTAAGCCCGCTTTGATCAATTTGCGTCGTACAGCTTTTCCTGACCGCGGCATGCCTGCGGCCGATCTGGCTGCACGACGCATAAGCTAAACAGCGGATGCTTAATCCGCGGAGTCTTTAAATTTTTCCGTCGCCGAATCCGCCGCCGCTGTGATCGCGTCGCCGGCTTTGCCAAGCATCGAATCTTCACCGTGATGAGCGACCGCGACTTCCGTCAGCACAAGCCCGACCGTGAGAAGAAGTGCGCCGGCAGCCATTATCCTGTTTCCAACCATTGGAGTTCTCCTTCGTGTGCAGCGGGATAAGACGCCGCTGCGCATCGCGCGAGGCCCCTCGCGCGCAAACAAGATTTGCCGCATTGCAACACTTGCCTAGAGGGCAAAATGCCCGGGTCGAAAATAACACGTAACCGCTAAGCTCACGCGATAATCGTTCCCACGGGAACTACTTACCACCCAAGCTACTTGGCGCCTGCCTCAAGCCCCGAACTTCTTCGACGTGGGGAAACCCTTTGGAGCGATCTTGCCCGCTTGCGCGCGCTTGCCCAGATAGGACTTCCAATCATCTACGGTCTGCGTACGGCCGGAACGGTCTGTCCAGGTGAGGCCTTCCTTTTTCGAAAAAAGCTTGGCGTCAGATAACCCGCCATCGTGATATTTCTGAAGGACAACGCCTTTGCCGCGGGTCATCTCCGGCAGTTCAGATGCGGCGAATACGAGGAATTTCTTGTTGTCGCCAACGACCGCAAGCATGTCGCCAGTCGCGGGACGGCAGACCGCCGCCTCAGCGCCGGACGCGACATTCAGCACTTGCTTGCCTTTGCGCGTGTTCGACAGGCACTCGTCCTCGGGCGCAATAAACCCGTGCCCCGAAGATGAAGCGACAAGAAATTTCCGTCCGCCCTCATAAAGAAAAGCGTTCACGACCGCGTCGTCATTGCCCATATCGAGCATCAGACGGATCGGCTCGCCATGCCCGCGCCCGCCCGGCAGATTGGCAACGTCCAGAGCGTAGAACTTCCCATTCGTGGCGAAGAGCATGAGCTTGTCCGTCGTCTGGGCATGGACCACCCAATGCTCGCGGTCTCCCTCTTTATATTTGATGGACTTCGCGTCCTCCACATGCCCCTTCATGGAGCGCACCCAGCCCTTTTCAGACAGGACAATCGTGACGGGCTCTTTCTCCACGAGAATGTTGAGATCGATATCCTCAATCGCCGGCGCATCGGCGATGTCCGTGCGGCGCCGTCCTAGATCCGATTTCGGATCGAACAGCTTTTTGACGTCTTTCAACTCATCCGCAATTTTAGCCCATTGCTTCTCGTCGGACTTCAACAGCGCCTTCAAGGCTTTCTGTTCCGCCAACAGGTCTTTGTGTTCGGTCTTGATCTCCATTTCCTCAAGCTTGCGCAAGGAGCGCAGGCGCATATTGAGTATCGCTTCCGTCTGCACTTCCGTCAGCTTGAAGGTCTTCATCAATTCCGCTTTGGGATCGTCTTCATAGCGGATGATGCGGATCACCTCATCGAGATTGAGATAGGCGATCAGGAAGCCGTCGAGAATTTCGAGGCGTCTGGCGATTTTGTCGAGCCGGAACTCGGTGCGCCGGCGCAAGACTTCCTTGCGGTGATCAAGATAGGCTTGCAGCACCTCGCGCAGCCCCATGACACGGGGGCTCCCGTCAGCGCCGAGCACATTCATGTTAAGCGAGAAGCGCGATTCCAGATCGGTGACCTTGAACAGCGACTCCATGAGCGCCGCCGGTTCAATATTCCCCGACTTCGGCTCAAGGATAAGGCGGATATCTTCCGCACTCTCATCGCGAATATCCGCGAGTGCAGGGAGCTTTTTCCCTTGCATCAATTCCGCGATTTTCTCGATCAGCTTCGACTTCTGAACCTGATAGGGAATTTCAGTGACGATGATCTGGTATTTTCCGCGTCCGAGATCTTCGGTTTCCCAGCGCGCACGAACGCGGAAACCGCCGCGTCCTGTTGCGTAAGCCTCTTCCATGGAGGCGGCGTCCTCGATGCATACGCCACCCGTCGGGAAGTCCGGACCTTTCACATATTTCAGGAGCGTTTCCGTGCGCGCATTCGGCGTCTTGATCAGATGCAGCGAAGCGTCAATCAACTCCGCCACATTATGCGGCGGGATCGAGGTCGCCATGCCAACCGCAATGCCGCTCGCGCCGTTCGCCAGCAAATTCGGAAACGCAGCCGGCAGGACGATGGGCTCTTTTCCCTCGCCGTCATAGGTCTCGCGGAAATCGACCGTGTCTTCGTCAATGCCATCGAGAAGAAGTTGCGCCGCCTCCGTCAGCCGGCTTTCGGTGTAGCGCATGGCCGCAGCGTTATCGCCGTCGATATTGCCGAAATTGCCCTGCCCGTCGATCAGCGGAACGCGGACGGAAAAATCCTGCACGAGACGCACCATGGCGTCATAGATCGCCTGATCGCCATGGGGGTGGAAATTACCCATGACTTCACCGACGACCTTCGCCGATTTCTTGAAGCTCCCGGCCGGCTTCAGATTCATCTGACGCATGGCGTAGAGGATGCGCCGGTGGACCGGCTTCAACCCGTCGCGCACATCAGGCAGCGCCCGCGAGGTGATGGTCGACAGCGCATAGGCGAGATAGCGCTGGGACAGCGCCTCATCGAATGGCTCGAGAAAAATCTCGTCTGCGCGCGGCGGCTTCTGGGCGGCCTTTTGGGATTTGGCGGATTTGGTCTTGGAACGCTTCATGGGCCTAGTCTCTAGCAGAGTCTCAAAGCTCCGCCAGTCCCTCGCGCGCCGCTTCGCAAAGCTGAGCCGACAGCGTTTTCCCCAGCCGCGCAATCATGTATTCCGGCCCTATGTTCGGATTTCTGGCAAACATCGCCGCTTTCCCTCTCCTGATGCTCACCATGGCGGGAGGCGCCATGGGTTTTTCGGTGGAAGCCTTTGACCGCGCCGCCCATTCCGGCGAAGCGCAGACGGCCGCGCTCGCTGTCGCTTTCCTCGCCGGTGTTTCGGAAATGCTGGGTCAATCGGTGATTCTCGTGATCAACCGCGTGGCGCTTTACCGGTTTCTGGCGAGCCTCGCCTTCACCGGTTTCACCTATGTCCTGACGGCGCTTGCCTGGGCGCTATCCGCTGTCGCTGTGGCGCCGCTGACGCGGCTCGGCGTCCTCGGTCCACATGAGATCGCCGGCGTCTTCGGCGTCGTATCGCTCGCCTTCGCGCCGCGTCTTTTCGGCGTCTTTTCCATTGCGCCCTATTTTGGTCAGGCGCTCGGCAATCTTCTAGAAGCTTTCGCCATGGCGCTGGCCGTCTTCGGACTGCATGCAGGCTTTGGCCTGCCCCTTCATGCGGCGGTGTTTTGCGGCGGCGCCGGATGGCTCCTTTCATACAGCGTCAGAAGTTATCTTGGTCATTTGCTGGCGAAACCGCTCGGCCGGGTGCGCCTGTTCGTTTCCGGGTCGGCGCTCGACAAGACGCCAAAGCAGATCATCGAGGATTTGGCGCGTCGCCTCGGCGTTGAGGGCGACACATGATTTCCGACGCGCTCCTCGCCGCTTTCGGTCTCGGGATGTTCGCCCTGCTCCTGACTGCGGCCCTGTCGCCGCTCGAGACCTTAAGCTGGTGGGCGGGTTGGACTGAGGAGGAATTAGACGAAACGACCCCGCCCCCGCCGAACCCTGACGCCAAATCCCGGCGCTATATCGTGTACCTCTCCGGGGTCGCCTCTTTGTCGGGCGAGTTTTTGCTGCCCCGGGAGCGGTCCTTTATCCGCCGGCTTCACAACAAATTCCCCGACGCCGTCATTGTGTCGGACGTCTTTCCTTATTCCCCGAACGGGATGCCGCTGCTGGAAACCCCGCGTCTGTTCGACCGGATCTGGCGGCGCGCGCAGATGTTGAAACTGCGCGAGCGCGAGTCGCTGTTTCACACACTCATCAACCTGCGCAATATTTTTCAGGTGATGGTTTCCGCGGACCATCGTTACGGCCCCATCTTCAATCAAGGCGCCGCGAACGTCATCGAAACCGCCCTCATGGAGGACGGTTACACCCGTGGTTCGGGCGCGCCGGTGATCATCATCGGCTATTCTGGCGGAGCGCAGGTCGCGGTTGGGGCGGCGGCGTTTTTGAAAGCCCGCCTGAACGCGCCTATCGACGTCATCTCGCTCGGCGGCGTACTCGCCTCTGACCCTGGTCTTCATTATGTGCGCAAGCTCCATCACATCACCGGCGACAAAGACAATATAGAGCGCGTCGGCGCTGTTATTTTCCCCGACCGCTGGAAACTGATGGGCTATTCTGACTGGAACGCCGGAAAAAAAGACGGGCGCATCGAAATTCACCGGATGCCGAATATGAGTCACGCTGGCGTCAAAGGCTATTTCGGCCGACCGCCGGTCAATGGCGTTTCCAACGCGGAACGCACCCTGAAAAAAATCTCTGAGCTAATCTGACCGCGAACAGAAAAAGAGCCGCAAGACCAGTTTCCAGGCGCTTGCGGCTCAATTGAACGCTACAGGAGGGAGAGGCTAGAAATTAACTCTCGCGCCGATGACGAAGCGTCGGCCAAGCACGTCATGTACAGACTGGTTCGTCTGCTGTGTGTAGCCAAAAAACGCACTGTAATAAGGCGTGACCGGCGGATCCTGATCCAGAACGTTGGTCATATTGCCGTAAAGCTCAATCCCTGCCCCGTTATCAAGCTCATGACGATAGGTAAGACCAAGATCGAGATAGAAGACGCTATCTACATGATTGCTGCCGATGTCGACGCCTTCGACGAGACTGTTCTCGATTGTGCCGGAGCCAATATAACGTCCCTGCAAGAACGCCGTGAACGGTCCTTTGTCATAAGAGACATTGGTCGTGAATTTGAACTCCGGAAGCGCGTAAGCGATGCCGTCTGACTGTTGAAGGCCGATCTGTCCGGCGCGATCAATCTTGGTGGTGCCGGCAAGGGTTTCGGAGTTTTCATCAAGCCAGGTCCCGAAGAATCTCCAGCCGATGGATTCATCGCCGCCGAACAAGCTGACGTCGCGCTGATAGGAGGTCTCAAGGTCGATACCGCTGATCTTGGCCTGGTCCACATTGACGAAAACGTCGCCGATCAACACGATCCGGTCTGTCATCGTATCACGGCTGACAAGGCCGCAAAGATCAAGCGCGCCTTCTTCACACCGGTCAGCGACCGCTTGCACGCCGAGTTGTCCAATCGCATCGTCGATCTTCACCTGATACCAGTCTGCAGACCGAGAGAAACCGTCGATGAAAGATGGCTGATAGACGAAACCGACCGTGATCGTGTCGGCTTTCTCCGGCGAGACCAGCGGATTGCCGCCTGAGAAACGGGTTACGTTGATCACGCCGTCACCCGGATAACGCGGGTCGGTAATCGTCGCTGAACCGCCGGTCTTGTCGAAACGCTCCGACAGATTGGCGGCGCGGACGTCGCGCGAATAGGTGCCGCGAAGGCGGAAATCTTCCGTCATCTGCCAGTCGAGACCGCCCTTCCACGCCCAGATGCTGCCCGACCCTGAATAATCGGCCCAGCGGGCGGCGCCATGTAGCGTGAGCTGTTCCATCAGCGGCGCGTCCGCGACAAGCGGCACGAGCACTTCGGTGAACACTTCCGTGACGGTGCTCTTGCCGTTGATGTTAGAGACTTTCGAATATTGAAGGCCAACGGTGTTGCCGCAGTCCGGCGCACTGACGCCCCTGAGGCCTGCTGCGATGGCTTCCGGATCAGAATCGCAAAGCACCGGATGGCCATTGTCATGGTCAGAAGGCGGATTGGTCGGATCACGCACGATCTGGCGGATTTTCTCCTCACGGTGCGAGCCGCCAAACGCCATAGAAATCGGCCCCGCGCCCCAGCCTTCATAGACTTCACCACTCGCCGACAGCTCAAAAAGATGCTGCCGCATATTCGTGATGTTCACTTTCGCTTCCTGCGTCGTGTAGGTGTCGGTGACGCCTAGGTCGAAACCAGTGTCTGCGAAATAGATCGGCGTTGTGATCGTGTCGCCAGGCTCATAGCCTGTGACCCAGTCAATCGCCGCTTCAGATGCGTTGCCGCGGCCAAAGAGATTGAGCGGCTCGCAGTCGGCGAACGTGTCATTGAACAGCGTCGTTCGGCAAACGATGTTGCCAGACCCGTCATCAACAGCGTCCACGGCGGCGTGAATGCGGTCAACACGGAGACCGACCTGATAGGCTTGGCGTTTGTTGCGGCCATATTGATAATAACCATCCACGGACCAGCCGTTCATGAAACCGCCATTCTCAACCTGCCAGTTGAAGCCGCCGGTGATTGAGTGCAGCACGCTGTCATCATAAATCCGCATGTCACGGCCAATATCCTCAAGGCTGCCCATGCGTTTCAGGGTGAAAGAATCGATACTCTCGTCCATCATGATCTGACGGACATCGTCAGGCAGAAAAGCATTGTCGGCGAAAATCGTTATCGCCGTCGGTGTGCCGTGGAGAGAGCCGCGCGGATAGTTTGGCTGGTTGGTTTTGTTTTGACCTCGGATATATTGCGCAAAAACCTTGAAATTGTTCGCCAGCTCATAATCCGCATAAGCGAAGATGTTATTGCGCTCAACGTCCGGGTAAAGCGACGGCGCCTCGGCGCCGAGATCGTCGCCGCTACCGCCATTCGCAATTGAGTGGCGCGCAGGCGGAATGCCAAACGGGAATTGCGACGGAGAGCCGGTGACAAAAGGTTGGATGCCAGACCCGTCGGACAAAAACTCGCTCTGGTCAAGCGACGTGCCCGGCGCGACGATGAGGCCGTCGAAACTTGAATTGCGTGACACGACATTTGGATAGAGTTGCGGCACGCCGCCCGCGTCATTGATCAGACCCCACCCCTGATACCAGTCACGGTCCTCGTAACTGAAGACGCCGTCCTGATCGAAGAGTTCGCCGGAGACCAGGAAATGGCCTCGGTCACCGATGTCGGCTCCGAAAGACAGAGAGACTTCATAGTTGTCGCCATCGCCCCGCGTCGTCTGGCCCCATTGGCCATGCGCATCAAAACCGGTGAAGTCGGTGTCGAGAATGAAGTTGGTGACGCCCGCCACTGCGTCGGTGCCGTAAGCCGCCGAGGCGCCGCCGGTCACGGTCTCCACCCTACTGATCATTGCCTCAGGGAACGCGTTGATATCAACGCCGCCAAAGGCCGTTGAAGATATCATCCGGCGTCCATTCAACAATGTCAGCGTGCGGTTGATACCAAGGCCGCGCATATTGAGGTTGCCGTAACCGCCGCGCAGAAACCATGTTTCCGTAATGGAATTCGGCGTCTGATTGCCGAAGAATTGCGGCAACTGGCTGATGCCCTCTATCATGTTGCCCGGCGCCATAGTCGTCAGTAATTCCGAATCGACCGACGTCACTGGAACCGGCGTCTGCATGCCGGTCTGCGCGATGCGCGTGCCCGTCACAGTAATGGTGTCTGAATTTCCATCGCCATCCTGTGCGAACGCAGACGCCGCACTGAAGCTAAGCACAGCCCCCGCCGCCACGCAGCAGGACAATCTTCGTTTAAATCCCACCGCCGCTTTGGCGGCTCTCTCGCCCCGTATGTTCATTTTTGCCTCCCATATATTGGTTTTCACCACCCGGCTCCTGAAGCCGGACTGTCTTCTTCTGTTCGTCAGGGCCGCAGCCCATTCTCTTCGTGATAGGTCTCCCAAAGAGACAGCATCGCGTTGAGCCGGCGCCGCTCAGTGCTGCTCAAATCATTCTGTTCTTGCGGATCTTGCGCGATGTTGTAGAGGCGCCATGACGCGTCATCCTGGTCTGTAGCGTCCCAAACCAGTTTCCAGTCGCCCTGACGCAGCGCCTTGTGGCCATAAAGCTCCCATCCCACCGCATCTGACGTGTCGTGAATCGACGCTTGCGGATCCTCCAACGTCGCGAGGATCGAGCTGCCCTTGACGGGAAAGACCATCCGCCCGCGATAGGCGCCGTCCGGAAGCGTTGCATCCGCCAGATCCATAAAGGTCGGCAGAACATCCATCACGGTGACGAATTGACTGTTGCGTTCACCGCTTGAAACAAGATCCGGATAATGCGCGAAAGCAGGCACATGAATGCCGCCGTCAAAGGCCGTCATTTTCGCGCCGTGAAATGCGACAGAACTCGCGCGCGCCCAGTTCGGCCCGTACATGACGTATGAATCCCCGTTTCCGAGATTGTCGTAGGAATTGTCGCAACACTCTGCGACCCAGTCGGAAATGGGCGGCGCAAGATCCCGGCGGATGGCTTCTGGTCCATTGTCAGACATGAAAAAGATGAAGGTGTTGTCGAATTCGTCAATAGATTTGAGATAGTCGATGACGCGGCCGATATAGGCGTCGAGATCGCTCACCATCGCGGCGTAGATTTCCATTTTGCGCGATTCAATCCG
Source organism: Alphaproteobacteria bacterium (assembly GCA_030426465.1). Classification (GTDB taxonomy): domain Bacteria; phylum Pseudomonadota; class Alphaproteobacteria; order Caulobacterales; family Parvularculaceae; genus Hyphococcus. Next base: position 4,595 of record JAUHYK010000049.1, on the reverse strand, counting down.
CTGTTCTTCTTCTGTAAGGTCTTCCCAGGCGGGCTGTCCTTCGACGGGCGGCAATTCCTCCGCGTCCGCCGGAATAAAACCGCGCTCTTTCATGCTGGCGAAGCGGCGCTTGTAGAGCGCTTCATAACCGTCATCATATTGGCCCGAGAATTTTTCAATCGAAGCGCGCGGCGCCTGCAACGGCCAATGGGGCGCCGTATAGGCGAGATAGGCGAAGAACGGTTTATCGTCTTCCCGTCCGCCTTCGATGTAGTCGATCATGCGCTCGGTATAGAAACGCGTCGTGTAGAAATCCTCGCCGACGGTGACCATTTCCTCGCCGTCACGATAAGGCGCAAGGCCCGGCCCGTTCCACGATAAGCCGCCAAGATGCGCGGCGCCGTCAATGGACACAAAAGACTTTTCAAACCCGCGCGCGCGCGGGCCAGTCTCAACCGTATGGCCGAGATGCCATTTTCCGGTCATGTAGGTGTGATAGCCTGCATCTTTCATCAGGTTCGCCATGCTGGCGACACGGAAATTCAGATAACTTTCATAACCGGGCTGACCTGCTTGCGCCGGATCGGTTGACGGATTCATTACGCCCAGCCCGGCAAGATGACTATCCGTTCCGGACATCAACATCGCTCGCGTCGGCGAACACGCCATATGGGCGTAAAAATTGGTGAGCAGCATGCCGCTTGTCGCCAGAGCGTCGATATTCGGCGTTGGGATTTCGCTTCCGAAGACGCCAAGGTCTGCGTAGCCAAGATCATCCGCGACAATGAGAAGAATATTGGGGCGCTTTGTTTGCGTGTTGTCTGAGGATGCGGACGCAGCTCTCTGCACTGCCGCCTGCTGCGTCGCCGGTTGGGTCGCGGTTTCATCATTTCCACTCTGGCAGCTTGCGGCCAGAACAGTGAAGACGCAGACGAATGCGTTACGTATGGATTTCCAGCGCCGCACTATTCCCTCCCACTGCGAGGCGCCGCCATTCTGCTTTTATTGGTCTTAAAAGCGCGCCGCAGATCGTATGCCGCCACCCGGTCCGGCCGCCTTTGATGGCGATCACGGATAAGGCGTCACGTTTCAGTTCTGAGGAACACCGATGGAAAGCATGCATTTCGAACCAGGCCGGGAGCTCTCCACATGCGGCTCACCGCCGCTCCCGTCTGGCTCCCTTTGCATGACCCGCCGAAATGACGCAAAAATCCATTTGTATCGAAACGGAGTATTGCGGCAATGCGAACAGACCTCCCACCGGGTTGCCCCTCATGTGAATATGAACTCATATTCATATAATAATGTCAAGGAGGGGGTGAGAGTACGCTTATGAACGAGACGGTCGAACGTCTTCCCCAGCAAAACCGCAGCCGGGTTACAGCCGAAAAGTTCATCACGGCTGCCTTTAAAATGTTGGAAACGCAGACTTTTGCAGAGCTATCCGTGGGCGAACTTGCGCGGACTGCCAAGCGTTCAGTCGGTTCGTTTTACCAGCGCTTCGGCAGCAAGGAGGAGTTTCTGAAAATCCTCATCGTGGATTTTCTTGAAACCGGAATAGGAGATGAGGCGGCGGCTGTCTGGAAAGGAAAGAGCCCAAAACAGGTTTACGTTAAGTTCCTCGAAGACACCTATGACCGGATTTTGAGCCACCGGAATCTCTGGCATGCAGTCCTTGAAATGTCGGCCAGCGATCCAAGCTTCTGGGCGGAGTTCGGACCTTATCGTGATCGCCGCCTTATGGATTTGATGACCGCCATGGAGGCCGCTTTGGGAAGAAAACTGACGCAAACCGAAAGCCGGAAGCTCGCGATCGCGGGCCAGGTCTTTAACAGCGTGATGAATAATCAGATCATCAATAGCCCCGGACCTCTTACCCTGGATGATGCGCAATTTTTCCCGACCATGGCCAAGATTGCGCTCGACGTGGCCGATCTTGAGGATTAGGCCCCGCCGTCACTTCTGTTCCGCGTTATCATAGACCAGCCGAAACCCAATGTGATTGGTTCCCAGACCTGTCTCTTGCGCGTGCCGGGCCGATGGTCTGTAACGCATGCAATAATTTTCCGCACACAGATAGCTCCCGCCTTTGACGACTCGCATGGCGACGCCCGGATTACGCGGATCGTAACTGCGATCCGCCGGCGGGCCCGAGAGCGAAGCTCCTTCCCCGTCATAATGTCCGGGAGCATACCAGTTCGCAGTCCACTCCCAGACATTGCCAATCATGTCGTACAAACCAAAGACGTTTGGCGCAAAACAGCCTGTGGGCGCGACGCCCTCATAACCATCGCGCCTCGTGTTCTGGGCGGGAAATATACCCTGCCAGGTGTTCGCCTCCTCTGGCGGCGCCGTGCCCATCGCTGAGTTTAGGCCGCCTGCAGTCGCTGCAAATTCCCATTCCGCCTCCGTCGGCAGACGCCCCCTCGCCCATTGCGCAAAGGCGAGCGCGTCTTCAAACGCGATTTGGGTAACAGGTTCTGAACCCGCTGCCGCTGGTTTATCGGGGCCGCGCGGGTAACGCCAATTCGCGCCGGGCACATATTTCCACCAGTTGAAAGCGCTAAGCGACATACTCGGGGACGGCTTAAACACCGCGCCGCCAGGTTCGAGCACGGTCGCGTTTACAATAGGAGCGCCTTCGAAAGTTTCCGGATTTACAGGCTTTTCTGCAAGCGTGACATAACCGGTCGCCTCAACGAACGCAGCAAAGCGCGCGACCGTGACTTCGGCAGGGTCAATCCAGAAAGATGGCACGGTGACCTTATGCGCAGGTCCTTCTTCCGGATAAGCGTCATCAGCGCCCATGATGAAGGCGCCGCCCTTAATGAAAACCGGTTCGGATGGTGCGAAGCAGGCCCTGTCTTCAGAAACCGATTGAGACGGAGACTCTTCTGTGCGATCGCAGCTTTCGGAAAAAATCAGCGTCGCCAGCACTAGCGCCTGCAATCCAGTTTTTTTCTGCGTAACCATATCGATGCGCAACCTCTCCGGCTGCGCAGGCTGTCAAGATCACTCACAAACGTCAAGCTCGCGGCCGACGCTACTGAACCCAGTCCTTTTTAAGCCTGCGGGACGTCAGGAAAAACAGCCCGGCGGCGATCACGTAAAAAACGGTTCCCGATAGAATCGCATAGCGCAGGCTTTCATCGCCAAATTCAGCCTTTAGACTGTCCGAGATGGCGCCGATAGCGAGATTGCCGACGCCGATACCGATAAGGTTATTGATGAAGAGAAAAATCGCCGATGTAGTTGCGCGCATATTCGGCGGCGCCAGATGTTGAAATGCCGACAGCACTGGACCCAGCCAAACCAGGCTCAAAGCCTGAATGACGAGAAATGCCGGAAACGCGATCCACAGCGACGGCGTGGTGACGCCGACCACGAAGAAAGGAATGGTCGCCGCAAAGGCAAAGGCGGGCACCAGAGCGTAAGCGCCTTTGCTGCGTGCGCCAAAGCGGTCCGCCATGGCCCCTCCGAACCAGATGCCGACAATCCCGCCAAGTAGCAGGACCGCAGCGTAAAAATAGGATGCATAAAGAAGCGGGCTCGGATTTTCCGGAACCAAAAAACTTGGCATCCAGGCAAAAAATCCCGGCAGCGCGTCACCATAGCTCCGCACAAAAAACGACGGCAGCCAGAAGATAAGTCCGTATCCCATCATCGAAGAACTGGCGGCGCCGAGCGACAGCCCCCAGAAACTTGGCTTGCCTATAATCGTGCTTAAAACTTCGCCAATGGGCGCTGGCGCCGACGGAGCGCCGGCGCGATCAAGCCCGCCGCGCTTGGGCTCACGCATGGTCAGGCGAAAGATCGGCACAATCGCGATCCCCGCAAGACCGACGATCAAAAAGGCTTCGCGCCATCCGAGATAGCTTGTCAGCACCCCGCCCAGAAGAATGCCGAGCGCTGAGCCAATAGGAATGCCGAAGGAATAAATGCTGAGCGCGCGGGCGCGTTTTTCCTGAGGGAAATAATCGGAAATGAGAGAATAAGCTGGCGCAACGCCGCCGGCCTCCCCCACCCCGACGCCAAGGCGCGCGAGAAAGAGCTGCGTAAAGTTCTGCGCAAAACCGCAAGCCGCCGTCATGGCGCTCCACACAGCAAGCGCAATTGTCATGATCCACACGCGGCTCTTACGGTCGGCAAGCATCGCGATGGGAATGCCCAGAAAAGTGTAAAACAGCGCGAAAGCCAGTCCGCCCATAAGACTGAGCTGGGTGTCAGAAAGCGCAAGCTCCGTCTTGATCGGCACAGCGAGGATACCGACGATCTGACGGTCGATGAAATTGAACGTGTAGACGACAACCAGCGCGAAGAGCACATAAGCCCGATAAAACGGTGTTGGCGCCTTCATCTACTCATCCGCCCCATCGCCAAGACCAACGAGAAACGCCTGCGCATCGGCGACCGTTTCATCCGGCGCTTCTTCCTGCGCCGCATGGCCGACGCCGGGATAGGTGATGAGCGTCGCATTGGGCATCAAATCTTTCATCCTCCGCCCCTGCTCAATCGGTATCACTGCATCCGCTTCCCCCCATAGAATGAGCGTCGGCGTTTCGATTTCCGTAAGCAGCGCTGACGGATCAGGCAACGTAAACTCTTCCAGCGATTTG
>JAUHYK010000131.1 GCA_030426465.1 Alphaproteobacteria bacterium | reverse complement strand
AAAATCCACCGCCCCGTAATCGACGCGCGGATGGGCCCGCCCCGAAACCGGCGGCGCCTCATCCCATGGCTGGGTCTCGATGGCGGCAGTCGGTTCCGGCAGCGGCGCAATCCGGCCGGCATTCGCCAGCGTGCAGCCATAGCCTTCGCGATAGATCGCGCGCGCCGCGCCAAACCCAAGCGGGCCTTTCGCGCGAACCGTCTTGGCGTCACTGTCGACCACAACTGAAATCTGCTTCATCGCATCAGGCATGCCGTCAAATTCATGAGGGACCACAGCGCTCCGCTCACGGCCGGCGACAAACATTTCTGAACAGGTTATCTTCGCCTTGTAGCCGGCGCCGATACGCGCGAGCCGGTCGGCTTTGACGCCTGCCTGAATAATGAACATCGCAGCGACCCCCACCGCCCCGATCAGAATCGTATTTCGCATGGACATGAAATGTTCCGTCTTGGTTGAGCCACGACCCTACCGGGTCCGGGGCGCCCTGTCAGCGGCGAGATGCAGATGCGCGCGGAGGCGGATCTCAGACGATAAGCGGCTTTGGCAAGCGGTCGCCAAGATCGGCGGCGAACTTTAACTGCTTCGCCCAGCCCTCGATCATATCAAGCTCCTGACGATGGCGGTCCTCAAGCGAACGCTCGTCACGGGAGCGTTCTTCGGGAGTATATTCCTGATCCTCGAATTTTGAATTTTTTGTAAAGGCGGCGCCCACATTCGCGGCTAGTCGGTCATCCGGCAAATCAAGTTTCAGATGCGCCGCCGCCGCCTTCAACACAGCTTTCGGATCTTTCAAAAGATCGCGGTAATAAAGCGAGCGAACATTCGCAGCGCCTGAGGAAAGGACGCGCGCAAACAATTCCATCTGATGGCGCCAGACGAGCGCTGCGATCTGAAGATCGGTAAAGCCGAGCGCCTGCCGCTCCGGAATTGCGGCGACGCCCTCCCCGTCGAGTGCGAAGATCGTATATTGTTTACGCGTGAACGCCTTGCAAGCCTCGCCCTTTTTGAGGACTGACAACAGGAAGCCGCGCAAGTCGCCATAAAGAAGAATAACAGGCGCGCCCGAAGCGACAATGAAAGGCGTAATGTTGTTCGCCGTATTGGTGGCCTTTATCAGGATGTGCTCGCCCGGTTGATGCGGACGCGCCAGCAGATTGACGGTCGCGGAAACCGTCTTGCGGGCGTTTTCAACACTGGCGCCCTTCGCCATGCGCAAGACATTCGCCGCATCCATAAGGACACTCGGCTCTTTCAGCGCAAGAACAACGCCGTTTGAATCAAGCGCTTTGGCCATGAGCGTGGAACAACAAAACGCCGTATGAAAAATAAAAGATGGCGACGGGTTTGACGGCGCCGCCGCAGCCAGCGCATCAAATGGCGCGCTCATGGAGCCCGTAACGGACTTTTCCATCCGCTGATCGAGAAAGGGTTCGTTTGAAAGACCGGCGCGATCAATCCTCGCGAGCGCGAGAAGGCGCCGGTTGGCGTCCAGAGCGTGGGGAAACCAGGCGGGATCGCGGGCCAGCGCGCCCACATCTTTCGGCGTCGGATTTGTCGCGGTCGTCATCGCCCATCTTGTGGACTTAACAGCGCTTTTACGCTAGTGCAAAAACCGAATTTGGAGCTTGCCCATGAAAAAAATTTACCCTGACGCCCGGGCCGCGCTGGACGGGCTGACGTTTGACGGCATGACTGTCATGTCAGGCGGTTTCGGCCTTTGCGGGATCGCTGAAAACCTGATTGTTGCGCTTCGCGATAGCGGGGTCAAAGACCTGACCGTGATCTCAAACAACGCCGGCGTCGACGATTTCGGCCTCGGCCTGTTGCTGCAAACACGGCAGATCAAAAAAATGATTTCGTCCTATGTCGGCGAGAACAAGGAGTTCGAACGGCAATATCTTTCGGGCGAGCTTGAGCTTGAGTTCAACCCGCAGGGAACGCTTGCCGAACGCTGTCGCGCTGGCGGCGCCGGCATCCCCGGATTTTACACCAAGACGGGCGTGGGCACGCTGATCGCCGAAGGCAAAGAGCATAAAGAGTTCGACGGCGAGACCTATATTATGGAGACCGGCCTTGTCGCCGATCTTTCCATCGTCAAAGCCTGGAAAGGCGATGAACAGGGCAATCTTGTGTTCCGCAAGACGGCCCGCAACTTCAACCCGATGATGGCGACCGCCGGCAAAGTCACTGTTGCGGAAGTCGAAGAAATTGTGCCGCTTGGCAGCCTTGACCCAGATTGCATTCACACCCCGGGTGTATACGTGCAGCGCCTGATCAAAGGCGAACATGAGAAACGCGTCGAACAACGCACCGTCCGTCAACGGGAGACTGCATAATGGCGTGGGATAGAAACCAGATGGCCGAACGCGCGGCCAAGGAACTCGAAGACGGCTTCTACGTTAATCTCGGCATTGGCATTCCGACGCTGGTGGCGAATTACATTCCGGACGGCGTCGACGTTACGCTGCAATCGGAAAACGGCATGCTCGGCATGGGCCCCTTCCCTTATGACGACGAGGTTGATCCGGACCTGATCAACGCCGGCAAGCAGACCATCACGGAACTGCGCCGCACGTCTTATTTTTCATCAGCGGATTCCTTCGCAATGATCCGCGGCGGTCATATCGACCTTTCCATTCTCGGCGCCATGGAAGTTTCCGAAAAAGGCGACCTCGCCAACTGGATGATTCCGGGCAAAATGGTGAAAGGCATGGGCGGCGCGATGGATCTTGTCGCGGGCGTCAAGCGCGTCGTTGTGGTGATGGACCACGCCTCAAAGGCGGGCGACCCGAAACTGCTTCACAATTGCTCGCTGCCGCTCACCGGCCAACAGGTGGTCGATATGGTGATCACCAATCTCGGCGTTTTCGAGATTGATCGCGGCAAAGGCATGAAACTGACGGAGCTTGCGCCCGGAGTCACGGTTGATGACGTGAAAGCCCAGACCGAAGCCAACTTTGAAATTGCGGTTTAAAACGCCGCCGCCAGCGGCGTGACAGTGTTTTCGCTATCGTGCACTTCCTTGTGCACGATGCAGCGCAATAAATGAGCGAGCGCCTTTTTGTCGCCGCTCATCTTCATGCGCGACTTCGCTTCTTCTGTTGTCAATTCCATGCGGAATGACTGCATGATCGTGGCGACATCGGAAATGATTGTCGCAACCGCAGGCCCGTCTCCGCCACGGCGGACGGTCATTTGTCCATTCATATTATAAATCGTGTATGGAAAGTCGTCGATCAAGATATGCGCGACGTAATTGTTTTCGGGCTCCGGGCAATAGGCGGCGAATATTTCAATCGCAAGCGCAACAGAGTCCGGCTGTAGATTATCCGTATAAATACATTCCCGCGCCGGACAGGATTCGGGCCGCTCGAAGAAATACATGATCGACCATTTCATCATGGTGCGGATGGAAGGCCGCAACGCCTCGCCCGTATCGGTCAGACGATAACGCCCCCGCGCATCGCCGGTGGCAACCGCTTCGATCAAGCCGGCCTCTTCAAGTTCTTTCAGCCGCTTGCTCAAGAGATTGGCGCCGATGCCCGGCAAGGCCGCCTGCAAATCGCCGAAACGCTGGGGCCCCAAAAACAGGTCCCTGATGATCAGCAGCGTCCAGCGCTCACCCAAAAGGTCCAGCGCATGGGCCAGAATGCAGTCCTGATTATATGTCCGCGCCATTCGGCGTCCTCCCGGCCTGTTTCCAGGCTATTTTTCCTGATCCTACTATGAGTACGACTAACTTGTCGTGCCTGTAACAAGATCGCGAGCTAGGTGCAAAATATATTTGACACTTCATTTATATATAGTAATATCCATATTGTTTTCAATCGGTGAATAAAAACAGCGCTACGCCGGGCGCACGGAAAATGGAGAAACCCTATGCGTAACAATGTTCTAGCTGGTCTGGCCCTTGCCGCAGCCGCTTTCGCCGCCCCTGCACATGCCGAAGACTGGAGCGCTCATTTAGACGCTTGCGCCGCAGCTGCTGAAGCTCAGGGCGTAGTCACCGCTGGCGAATATAAAGCGAAATTCCTCACCGGCTCCGGCGGGTCCATGAAGCGGATCTCTCTTGAGCTGATCCCGACCGCCGGCGAGACGATCAAAGCCGAGTGCAAAGTTAAACGCGGCAACGTCAAGGAACTGACCATCAAGGTCTGACCTTCAAATTTTGACGGCCCATCGCTAGGCGCCGCAACGAAATTCCGCTCGGGCCGGGCGTCCCTGTTTCCACCCTGCCCGGCTCGAGCGGGATAAACCCTGAAAAAATCCCTGATAACTGAAGCGCCCTTTCGCGAGGGCGCTTTTTTCGTGATCCGAAAATCCATTGATCGTGTGCGCGTTCATGTCCCGAAAATAGCAGTAAGTCGCGAACCGGAAATCCCCGCCCGGGGCTTGTTGCGGCGCCGTCTTCCACAGGCTAAAGACCTTTTCCGTAAGGAGTTTTTGACATGACCTGGACGCCTCAGAGCTGGCGAGAAAAAGCCGCCCTGCACATACCGACCGACTATCCGGAACCCGCCGCCTTGACCGAGGTGGAAAAGCAGCTTGCGACCTATCCGCCGCTTGTGTTTGCGGGCGAAGCCCGGACTCTGCGCCAGTCGCTGGCGCGCGTCGGACGGGGTGAGGCGTTCCTGCTTCAGGGCGGAGATTGCGCTGAAAGCTTCAAGGAATTTCACGCGAATAATATCCGCGACACGTTCCGCGTCCTTCTGCAGATGGCGGTTGTAATGACCTTCGGCGCAGGGGTGCCGGTCGTGAAAGTCGGCCGCATCGCCGGACAATACGCCAAGCCCCGCTCCTCACCCACGGAAACCATCGAGGGCGAGACATTGCCGAGCTATCGCGGCGACAATATCAACGCCATGGAGTTCGAAGCGGGCGCTCGCGCGCCGGACCCGCAACGCTTGTTGCGGGCTTATGGACAGGCTGCGGCGACGCTGAACCTTATTCGCGCTTTCGCTTATGGCGGTTACGCCGACCTCAGAAACGTCCAGAAATGGAACCTCGAATTCGTTTCCGGCAATCCGCAGGAAAATCGCTATCGCGAAATCGCCGACAAGATTTCAGAATCGATCACCTTCATGGAAGCGTGCGGAATTGACGGATCGACAGTGCGCGCCATTCGCGAAGTCGATTTCTATACAAGTCACGAAGCGCTGTTGCTCGGTTTTGAAAGCGCGATGACGCGCGTCGATTCCACAACGGACAAATGGTACGATACATCGGCCCATATGCTTTGGATCGGTGACCGCACGCGACAACTTGACGGCGCCCATGTGGAGTTTTGCCGCGGCGTGGAAAACCCTATCGGCATGAAGTGCGGACCGACCCTCGATCCCGACGAACTTCTCAGCTTGCTCGATGTTCTCAATCCGAACAACGAGGAAGGCCGCATCGTTCTCATTTCGCGGTTCGGCGCCGACAATGTCGAAGACGGCCTGCCGCCGCTCGTCCGGGCGGTTCAGCGCGAAGGCAAAAATGTCGTGTGGTCATGCGACCCGATGCACGGCAATACGGTGAAAGCCGGCACGGGTTACAAGACCCGGCATGTGGACGCGATCCTGTCCGAAGTGGGCTCTTTTTTCGATGTCTGCTATGGTGAAGGGGCGATCCCGGGCGGCGTTCATTTCGAGATGACCGGCCAGAACGTCACCGAATGCATCGGCGGCGCGCAGGCGATCTCCGAGGACGACCTCTCCAGCCGCTACCACACGCATTGCGATCCGCGTCTGAACGGTGCGCAGGCGCTCGATCTGGCGTTCCTGATCGCCGAGCATCTGCGCGGCGTCCGCACCAACGGCAAGAAGGCGAAGGCGGGGTGAAGCCACTCCGCT
>JAUHYK010000048.1 GCA_030426465.1 Alphaproteobacteria bacterium | reverse complement strand
CACGATCCTCAATTATCTCCTTCCCGAGCAGGACATCATGCCGATGCATTGCTCGGTCAATGTGGGCGAGGATGAAGACCCGGCGATTTTCTTCGGCCTTTCCGGCACCGGCAAGACGACGCTTTCCGCCGATCCGAACCGCACGCTGATTGGCGATGACGAACATGGCTGGGGCCCGAACGGTCTCTTCAATTTTGAAGGCGGCTGCTACGCCAAGATGATCCGTCTGTCGCCGTCCGCTGAACCGGAAATTTACGCCACGACGAAACGCTTCGGCACGGTCCTCGAAAATGTGGTGATGGACCCCGTGACCCGCGAGCTTGATCTTGACGATGCAACGCTCGCCGAAAACTCTCGCGGCGCCTATCCGATCAATTTTATCCCGAACGCCAGCCTGACAGGTGTCACCACCCATCCCCAAAACATTATCATGCTGACCTGCGACGCCTTTGGTGTGATGCCGCCCATCGCTCGGCTCTCCCCGGCGCAGGCCATGTATATGTTCCTGTCGGGCTACACCGCTAAGGTCGCCGGCACCGAAAAGGGCCTTGGCAAAGATCCTGAAGCGACATTCTCGACCTGTTTCGGCGCGCCCTTCATGCCGCGCCACCCGTCGGAATATGGCGCGCTTCTGGGCAAGCTTATCGACAAGCACAACGTTGATTGCTGGCTGGTCTCGACCGGATGGACCGGCGGTCCGCACGGGCAGGGCAAACGCATGCCGATCAAGGAAACCCGCGCGCTTCTGACCGCCGCCCTGAACGGTTCGTTGAATTCGGCGCCCATGCGCAAGGATGATATCTTCGGCTTTGATGTGCCGACCGATGTTCCCGGCGTCGACAAGGCGATCCTCAATCCGCGCGGCACCTGGGATGATGCTTCGGCCTTCGATGCGCAGGCGAACAAGCTTGCGAAGATGTTCATCGAGAATTTCAAGATCTTCGAAGCTTATGTAAGCGACGACGTGAAGGCGGCGGGCCCCAAAGCCTAGGATCTTTCAAACCGACTAATATGAAAAAGGGCGATCCTTTGGATCGCCCTTTTGTTTGTTAGACTTTCGTATCCAGCCGTTCGCCGGGCTCGCCCGATTGTCCGGGGTTTCCGGCGCCGGGGCCTGAGGAGACCGTCACCATGGCGGCGCGCAGAACGCGGTCTCCAATGGTGAAGCCCTGCTGGGCGACATCGACCACATGGCCTGACGGAATTTCCGCATGCGGAACTTGCGCAACCGCCTGATGCACATTCGGATCAAATTTCTCGCGTTCGGCTGCGACTTTCTTGACGCCATGGCGTTCAAGCACCGACAGCAATTCCTTCTCCGTCATTTTCAGCCCGTCGATCAGCCCGTTGGCGACGTCGCTCATGCCTTCGGCCGGCGCATTTTCGCTGGCGACGCGCAGGGCCCGTTCGAAATTGTCGGACACCCCGATCAGGTCGCGGGCGAAATTGGCGATGGCGTAACGCCCGGCGTCGGTTTTCTCGCGCTGCGCCCTGCGGCGGGTGTTTTCAAGCTCGGCGGCGAGACGCAGCACCTTGTCGCTCAACTCGCCAATCTCTTTCTTGGCGGCGTCAAGGCTGACATCGTCATCGGCGAGGTCTTCCTCGCCCAGCATTTCCGGGTCGTCCAGCATGCCTTCCGCATCATGGGGGAAAGGCGGCGGCGGATTTTCGTGTTCGTCACTCATGGGTCTGCTTTAAAGCTGCGGGAAATCATTCGTTGCGGGATGTACGCGCGCGGGGCGGTTATTTCAACATCCGGGAGAGCACTTCGGCCGTATAGTCCACAATTGGGACGACCCTGGCGTAATTCAGCCGGGTGGGGCCGATCACGCCCAAAACCCCAACGATTTTGCGGTTTTCGTCGCGATAGGGGGCGGTGATGACTGACGAGCCCGACAGCGAGAAGAGCCGGTTCTCTGAGCCGATGAAGACTTTGACGCCTTCACCGTCCCGGGCGGCGGTGAGGAGATCGATCACATCGCGCTTTTTTTCAAGGTCGTCGAGGAGCATGCGGACCCGCTCAATATCCTGCGCCGCCTCGTCGAGAAGATGTCCGCGCCCGCGCACGATAAGCTGCCAGTTGTCCTCGCCGGCGATATCGGCGACGCCATCGCGCACCAGCCGTGATGTGAGCTGGTCAAGTTCGGCGCGGTTGGATTCAATCTCTGACAGGATGCTCGACCGGGTCTCGCCCAGGCTGCGGCCGCGAAGGCGCGCATTCAGATAATTGCCCGCCGCGATCAGCGCCGACGCCGGCAGATCGTCAGGGGCTTTGATGACGCGGTTTTCAACCCGTCCGTCTTCGAACACCATCACAACCAGCGCCTTGCCGGGGCCGGTGCGTACGAACTCGATCTGACGCAACGGCGCGTCGGCTTTTTGCGTGACGATCAGGCTCGCCGACTGCGTCAGGCCGGCAAGGCGCGCGGCGGCGGCTTCGAGCGGACTGTCCGGCGCATCAGCGCGTGCTTCGGATTCAATCGCGCGGCGTTCTTCCGGCGTCAGGTCGCCAACCTGCATCAGCCCGTCCACAAACAGCCTGAGACCCAGATCGGTCGGCAGGCGTCCGGCGGAAATATGCGGCGCATGCAGGAGGCCCATATCGGTAAGGTCCGCCATGACGTTGCGCACCGTCGCCGCCGAAACGGCGATATCGGTGTTATGGCTCAGGACGCGCGAGCCTACGGGCTCGCCGGTGGCGAGGTAGGTTTCCACCAGCCGGCGGAAAATTTCGCGTGAGCGCGCATCAATATCGTTCAAAACGGACATAGGACCTCGGCCATGCTTCTCCCGGGACCGGACAGGGGAAAATAAGCCGCCCGGCAATAAGGGCAAGGGGCGCCGTTTTGGGCGGTCTGTACGGCGCCGCCGGGCGGGTCGACAGCGTCGGGTCCGGAGGCTAGGAAGTCACGCCCCAGCCGTCGTTCCAAGTCGGCGAAGTCCAGTATCGGAGACCTTCATGAGACCTTCAGGCCGCGCCTTTAACGAGCTTCGCGCCGTCTCCCTGGAAACCGGGGTTGGAAAACACGCCGAAGGCTCCTGCCTGGTCAAATTCGGGGACACCCATGTGCTGTGCACCGCAAGCTGGGATGAAACCACGCCGCCTTGGCTTCGCGGCGGCGGCCGCGGCTGGGTGACGGCGGAATATGGCATGCTGCCGCGCTCCACGGGTGAGCGCATGCGCCGCGAGGCGAAAAACGGACAGTCAGGCCGCACGCAGGAGATTCAGCGGCTCATCGGACGCAGCTTGCGCGCGGTCGTCGATCTGAAGGCGCTGGGCGAACGTCAGATCCTTATCGACTGTGACGTCATTCAGGCCGATGGCGGCACCCGCACAGCGTCGATCACCGGCGCCTGGATCGCTATGAACCAGGCTTGTGAATGGGCCGTCAGCCAGGGGATTATCAAGTCCAGTCCGATCCGCGACCGCGTGGCCGCGATTTCCTGCGGGCTCGTCGCCGGCGCTCCAGCGCTTGACCTTGATTATGACGAAGATTCAACCGCGCAGGCTGACGCCAATTTCGTGATCACTGGGTCCGGCGGTCTTGTTGAGCTGCAGGCGACTGCGGAAGGCGATCCGTTTACGGACGACCAGTTCCAGGCGTTGCTCGCGCTTGCGAAAGCTGGATGCGCGGAGCTTTCAGCAAAACAGGCGGAGATCGCCGGTTAAAGTCTTCGCTTTTCCGCGCAGTTGCGTGGTGCTTCGAAGCTGATAGACTCTTATCCCTCCCGTTCCTTTTTCTGAAAGAGACGATGCAAGATCCGCAACCGGTAGAGGACGCCGCCGCGCAACCGCCGCCAGAAGCGCAGCCGCCCGACACGCAGCAAGACGCGCCAGCAGACGAGTCCGTGATCGAAGGCGGCGTCGACACCATTCGTGAGCGCCTTTCGGATTTTTGGGACGGGCTTCAAAGCAACATGTTGACCGTGGGCGTCGCAATCGAGGCGGCGATCCTGTTGGCGGCGATCGTACCTGCGGCGTTCTTCGGCCCGCGCCTCAGAAAACTGATCCAGACCCAGATTGCCCCGCGCGCGCCCTACGGCGTATTGCGGCGCGCGGCCAACGCCTTCGCCCATCTTGCGACGCCGATTGCGCTTTACGTTGTGTTGCAGGTCGCCGTTATCGTGCTTCAGACGGCCAACAGCTCCACGGGACTGATCTCGGCCGCGGTTAGTCTCCTCACTGCATGGATTGTGGTGCGGCTGGTCACGCTTGTCATTCGCTCGCCCTTCTGGTCCCGGGTCACTTTTTATGTGATCTGGCCGATCATGGCGCTGGATGCGTTCGGCGTGCTCGATGATGTGGTGCGCCAGCTTGAAGCCTTTTCGGTTCCCATCGGTTCCGATGAAAACGGGGTGGAGCAGACCTTCTCGGCGCTCGATCTGTTGCGCACGCTCGCGGTCTTCGGCGTCCTGTTCTGGGGCGCGCGGTTCTTAAACCATCTCATTCAGGGCCGCATCAACGCGATCGATGAGCTGACGGTCTCGTTCAAGGCGCTCCTGTCAAAAATCCTCGATGTGCTGTTGCCGATCGTGGCGCTCGTCGCCGCCTTGCAGATTGTCGGATTTCCGTTTGCAACGCTCGCCATTTTCGGCGGCGCGGTCGGTCTCGGCATCGGCCTCGGCATGCAGCGCACGGTGTCGAATTTCTTCGCCGGCTTCACCCTGATCGCGGACAAATCCATCAAGCCGGGCGATGTGATCGAGATTGACGATTCCTATGGCTGGGTGACGGCGATGAACGCCCGTTATGTAACCTTGCGGACGCGGGACGGGACATCGCATCTCGTTCCAAACGATAAATTCATCGAGGAAGGCGTCGTCAACTGGTCTCACGATGACCGCGTTGTGCGCTTGCATGCGCCCTTTGGCGTCTCCTACGAAACCCGTGACGTCCGGGGGCTCGCCCGCGCCGCAGAGGAGCGCGCACTCACCGTCGACCGGGTTCTGAAAACCCCGTCGCCGCGCTGTAACCTCATGGAGTTCGGGGACAATTCGATCAATTTCGATTTGCGCTTCTGGATCAATGACCCGGCCAACGGATCGGCTAATGTGCGCTCTGACGTGATGATGGCGATCTGGGACATGCTTCATGAAATGGGCGTTGAAGTGCCCTTCCCGCAGCGCGACATTCACATCAAATCCGCGCCGCAGGGGCTCAAAATCACCTCGGAGACAATGGCGGAAGCCACCTCAAACTCTCGTGAGGACTGATTTCGCCGCATGGGAACGCCGTTGCGGCTATGGCTGTTGAAAGACTATATTAGCCGTTGGGGGCCAGACCCCCGCCAGTTGGGCTGTCACGCCGGGAGATACGCCATGTTTCGAATGATCACTATGGGCGCGCTTGCGCTACTCGTTGTCGCCTGTGCGACCGCAACGCCATATGGACCCGCCTCGCAAGGCGGTGGTTATGGGTTTTCCGATCAACGCATTGAAGATAACCGTTTTCGCATCACCTTCCGCGGCAATTCGGTCACGGCGCGGGAGACCGTTGAGAATGCGCTTTTATACCGCGCGGCGGAGCTGACCGTTGATCTCGGCTATGATTATTTCATCGCAGTTGAGAACGACACGGAAACCAGCACGAGCTATCGCACGACTACGGAGCCGGCCTTTTACGGCCGCTATGGTTACGGCCATCCATTCTACCGGCCCTATTACGGCTTCCCCTATTACGCCTATGGCTTTGGCTGGGGCGCGCCCTATGACAGCTACACGCGCGAAGTGACGCGCTATTCTGCGGTTGCTTTCGTGGTGATGTATCGTGGTGAAAAACCGGCCGATAACCCGAATGCATTCAGCGCAAGGGAAGTCATGAATAATCTCGGCCCTTACGTTCTCGGGCCCGCAAATTAAAGCTTAACGTGAAAAGGCGCCGGCCGGTTCATGTGAAACCGGCGGCGCCATCGGCAAGATTGAACATCGGGCGTTTCTCATGAAACGCCCGATTTTTTAATGTCCGGATATAAATCGGCTTGGATTAAACGGCGCGCAGAACCGGCTTTTGTTCTTCACCCGTTTCAGCTGCGCCGCCGTCATAAACCACGACGAAGCCACGCGGTGTGTGGCGAACAATGACGCCGCGGCGGCGGCCGACATGTATCGAAGAGCCGATCGGCGGGCGACGGCGGGCCTCTACGGAAACGCCGTTCACTGACGTATCGACAATGGTCACGAACAAGGACGCGCCGTCTGCAAGGCGGCAGGATGCGCGTGAGCCATTGTCGCGATGGCGCAGCGTCGAACGGCGGTCGCCGAGCCCGTCCGCAAATTCCGGATTGGCCTTCAACATCAGCTGTTCGATCAACAGATTGCGGCGGCGCTTGGACAGGATGAACGAGGTTGCAAAGCCGTCGGGAAAGGTCCGTGCGACCGTACTTTCAATAACGTCCAGCCCGTCAATATGAATAACGGCGGCGTCGCCCACGACCACCTTGGCGTCCGAAATCAGCGCCATGTCGCCGGGGGACATATTGAGGAGGCGGCCCTCAAATTCGTCCGTGGCGTTAATTACAATTCGCGCCGGCAGATTGAGGCTGATCCGCTGATAGCGCCGTGCGTCATTCTTAAACATCGTAGAGTTGTCCCGAATTGCCTGTTTGCTCCGCCGCGTTGCAAAATAGCGGCCAGCCCCAAAACCTTTTCTAATGAGTAAGCTGCAATTTTATTCATCCCGCAAAACCCTCGCTTCGTCGGCGTTGCGGTTTTCAGGTTGGCCAGACGCTTATATGGTAAACCGACCGATTTTCCCCATCCGGACGTGGAGCTTCATAACATGATGATCAAACTCACCTGCGCCGCCGCAGCGCTGCTTGCCTTGAGCTCGGCCGCCGCCGCCGAAGAGGCGGACCCTTATCTCTGGCTAGAAAATGTTGAAGGGGAAAAGGCCCTGGACTGGGTGCGCGGCCAGAATGAGCGGTCCTTGAGCGATCTCGAAAGCGACGCCCGCTTCGAGCCGATGTATGAGGAAGCCCTCTCTGTCCTGACGTCAGATCAACGCCTTGCGCTCGGTCAGGTCCATAACGGCCAAGTCTACAATTTCTGGCAGGATGAAGATCACAAGCGCGGTCTCTGGCGCCGTGCGAGCGTTGAAAGTTATCGCGCGGGTTCGCCGGAGTGGGAAACGGTGCTCGATTTTGATGCGCTTGCCGCCGCCGAAGACAGAAACTGGATTCGAGGCAGCACGGTTTGTCTGTCTCCGGAATATGTTCATTGCATGGTGGAGCTGTCCGACGGCGGTAAGGACGCGGGCTATTGGCGCGAATTCAACACAGAAGAAAAAGCGTTTGTAGATGGCGGGTTCGCCCTCGACGAAGCGAAGTCCTATGTGACCTGGTACGACGAAAACACGCTGATCATCGGCACTGACACCGGCGAAGGTTCGCTCACATCGTCCGGTTACCCGAGAACGGTTCAACGTCTCGAGCGCGGTGAGAGTATCGACGACGCGCCAGTGATTTTCGAAGGTGAAGAAGGCGATGTCGGCGAGTTCACCTATGTAGAGCATGAAGAAAACGAAACCCATGTCATTATCAGTCGCGCGGTGACATTCTTTGAATCCGAATATCATTACGCGAAGGGCGACGGCGAATTTGAGAAACTGCCGCTTCCACTAAACACCGATTATCAGGGCATGCTTGACGGGCGCGCTATCTTCACCTTGCGCGAAGATTGGACCCATAATGGCGATAGTTTCGCGCAGGGAACAGTCGTGGCCTATGCGCTTACTGACGGCGCCGTCGAAACAGTGTTTGAGAGCGCCGACAATCAATCCGTCGACGATGTCGAGATCGGCAAATCGAACATCATTATCCAGTATCTCGATGACGTTTCCGGGGCGGCGGTGCGGATAACCCGTACGCGCGATGGCGTCTGGAAAGCTAAAGCAATCAAGTTGCCCGAGAACGGCGTTTTGGCCATTACCTCCGCTGGCGGCGGGACCGACGACGCCATCTTTTCTTTTGAGAGCATGACGATCCCGGATTCGCTTTACTATGTCACGGCGAAAAACAAGGTCGAAAAGATCGCGCAAACAAAGCCATTTTACGACGCAACCGGCGTAGTCGTGGAGCAGCGCTTTGCAACCTCCGCAGACGGAACAAAAGTGCCCTATTACATCATGGGGCTCGATTCCGTGTTGAAGCAAGGCAACGCCCCCACTGTGCAATATGGTTATGGCGGCTTTCTCGTGCCGATCCTTCCGGTCTACTACGAAGACCCGTCACGTCCGCAACATGGCGCCCTTGCCGGTCTCATGTGGGTCAAGCGCGGCGGCGTTCTTGTGATTTCCAATATTCGCGGCGGTTCGGAATATGGCTCTCGCTGGCATCAGGCGGCGCTGAAAGAAAACCGTCAACGCGGTTTTGATGATTTTATCGCGATTTCTGAAGACCTGATCGAGACCGGTGTGACAAGCCCTGAAAAGCTTGGCGCTATCGGCCGGTCCAATGGCGGCTTGTTGATGGGCGCCATGCTGACCCAGCGTCCGGACCTTTACGGAGCGATCGACATCGGCGTGCCGCTGCTCGACATGAAGCGCTATAACAAACTTCTCGCCGGCGCCTCCTGGATGGGCGAATATGGCAATCCCGATATCCCGGAGGAGTGGGCTTATATTTCGAAATATTCCCCCTATCAGCATCTGAAAGCGGGCGAGCCTTATCCCAAGGTCTTGTTCTACACCTCCACCAAGGATGATCGTGTTCATCCCGGACACGCCCGCAAGGCGGCGGCGAAAATGTCGGATCTCGGCTACGATTTCTTCTACTATGAGAATATTGAGGGCGGTCATGGCGGCACCGCCAATCAGGAGCAGCTTGCGCACCGGACCGCGCTTGAATGGGTGTATTTCGCCCGCATGCTCATGGGCGCCGCGGAGTAATCGACGCCTCTTCAAGGCGGCCGGCGCCTCACAAACAAAGCCGCCCCTCTCAGGGGCGGCTTTTTGGTCATGTGGGATTTTAGGAGAGGCGTGGGACGCAATGTTAGGCGGCGCGCCAGTTCTCAACCTGCTTTTCGGCTTCTTCTCGGGCGACCCCGTATTTTTCCTGAATTTTGCCGACAAGCTTGTCCTGATTGCCTTCAATTTCCGTTAGCTCGTCGTCGGTGAGCTTGCCCCACTGGGCTTTCGCCGAGCCTTTGAGCTGGTTCCATTTGCCTTTCAGTTCATCCGAATTCATGATGAGAGCTCCTTTCCTGTTGCTCATCAATCGAACACACAAACTGCGCGCACCGTTCCCTTTTGACGGGAAACAAGCCTAAAGTTGCGCGTGCATGAAATGGAGGGCGCATGTCTTGGTGGTTTGGCGTCAAACTGTGGAAACGGGTTTTTCTGGGGCTTGTCCTTGGCGTAATCTTTGGTCTCGCCGTATCGCAGACAATGGCGCCGGAGGCCGGTGAAAATCTGCTGACCGAGATAAAGATCGTGGGCGATATCTTTATCGCCGCCATCCGCCTTGTCATTATACCATTGATCTTTTTCACGCTTGTTGCCGGCGTGTTGGCGCTGGGCGATCCGAAAAAACTCGGTACGATCGGTCTGAAGACCCTCGTGCTTTATTTGCTGACGACGTTTTTCGCCAACACGATCGGCCTCGCTATGGGATCGATTTTCCGCCCCGGCAAAGGCGTTGAGCTTGGCGCGGCCGAGCCCCGGGTGATCAGCGCTGACGCCGGAGGGTTCCTGGACCGCATTGTCGGCATGGCCACAAAAAACCCTTTCGAAAAAATCATGGCGGGCGAGCCGATGACGCTGGTGATCGCCGCACTGCTCATTGTTGCGGCGATCTGGCTGGCGGGGCGTGTAGAGGAAGGCGGCGTCAAGCGTCCGGTTGTGGCGGCGATTTTTATCGCGCTGTTTGCGCTCGGGATCGCAATGGCCTCGATGGATATTCTTTTCCTGATTTTCGTTTCGCTTCTTATCGGCATCGGATTCCTCTTTGAGCCCGGAGACGACGGTCCGGCGATGCGGTTTTTCACTTACGCCTCTGACAAGGTTCTGGGAGTGACTCATCTCATCATGGAGATTGCGCCCTTCGGTGTGTTCGCCTTGATCGCCTGGGTAGCCGGTACGCGAGGCCTTGAAACATTCACGGCGATTTTCTGGCTTGTTATCGCGGTCTATCTTGGCTGTTTTCTCCATATGGCGATTGTCTATGGCGGGATCGTGAAGTTTGGTCTGAAGCTCCCTTTTGTCAATTTTTTCCGCGGCATTCTTGATGCGCAGATGGTGGCTTATTCGACATCGTCTTCGTCGGCGACCCTGCCGGTCACGATCTCGAACGTCACCGAAAATCTCGGCGTCAAGAAATCGATCGCAGGCTCGGTTTTGCCGCTTGGCGCGACGATCAATATGGACGGAACCGCGCTCTATCTCGGCATTGTGGCCCTCTTCACGGCTCAGGCGTTTGGCTACAGTCTGGAGCCGCATCATTATGGGCTGATCGCCTTGACCGCGGCGCTCGTTTCGATTGGCACCGCGGGTATCCCGTCGGCGTCTCTGTTTCTTCTCGCGACAGTGCTGCAAGTCTTTGACGTTTCGCCCGAGCACACCGCTATCATTGTCGGGTTCATTTTTCCCTTTGACCGGCTTCTGGATATGATGCGCACGGTCGTGAATGTGACTGGCGACGCAACCGTCGCCGTCACAGTCGCCAAGTGGGAAGGCGAACTCAATGAAGAGGTGTTCCGACAGAGAAGCTCAAACTAAAAGGCACACAGGAAGCCGCGCCATGGCCAATAACATAAAACGTCTGCGTCTCGGTTTCCTGTTCACGCCCCGCGAATTTTCGCGGCTGATCGGCGTGTATCCTGAATATCTTCCACGTCTTGAATCGGGCGAGCGGGCGCTTACAGACGCATGGATCGATGTTGTCAGCGGCGCGCTTGGCATCCCGCCTGAAGCTGTGCTCGATCCGGATGCAAACATTCAGAAGATCGTATCTTCCGTGCCGCGCCCCGACTTTGACCGGGCCTCGGTCTGTCCTCTTAGTGTGCGTTACGGCATTCTTGCGATCGCCGCGAAAACCTGCGGATTGAAACTGGCGGAGAAGATCACAGAAGACGATCTTGCAGAGGCTGTATGCAGCCTTATTGCATTTGTGCAGGGCGGCGCGCAGCCGTCGACGCTGGAAAAATCAAATCCTGAAATGTCAGGGCTGGAAAAGCCGGCGCCAGGCGTGCTTGACGAAAAGGCGCTCAGTCGTCTTTCGAAAGGTCTTCAAATAACCGCTTTAGCAATCCTTCAATCCTGCTTTGACGATCCGCCGCCAGATTTCCAGGAGCGGCTCGATGCGGCCCTTCAAGGGGCAATGTCGATGATTGTTGCGTTTTCGCAGATTGATGAGCGCGCGCGGCCCCCGGAAATGGAATAATATTGCTGCTTTTCCGTTTCGGAAAAACATCCAGCAAACGCTGATATAGCGTCTCCGCTCGCTTGCGGTCGTCCTCTTCCAAGATATCCCCCGTCTCGTATGCCCCGGCGCGTTGGATGATCAGGCATCCTTAACAAAAGGCTGCGCCGCAGGGAAGGGTTTTTCTCTCCCACTGCACGCTGGAGTTGCGGGCGCCCGTTAAGTTTTCCTTAACCAAAACAGTCTCCGCATTTAACGGCAGTTTAAGTCAGAAGTTGTCTTCTTTCTCCACCCCGGCGCAGGGCCGGCAGTGGAGAAGCCCATGAAAAATAAAGATCTGCGCAGCGAGCAAATCGCGCTGCTTCGTTTTGAAAAATCCCTTAAATCGGCTGCGGAAGCCAAAGCTTCCGGCAAGCCCCTCGACAAGGCGCCGCTGATTGCAGGCGTTGCAGCCGTGACGGCGGCGGCGGCCAGCGTTGCTGATAAAATGGGCGATGCTTCGCTCATGCAGTATGCGGCTGAGGTGGAAAGCGCCGCTTTTGCGACGAATGACGGAAACGCCTGGCTGATGAATCTTGCCGAGGCGGTCTCCAAAGGCCACAATGCGATCGAAGCGCTTGCCCAGAAGGGCGCGTTCGTGATTTTGCAGGCGGGCGGCGGCACTCCGAAAGAGGATCCGCCGAGTGTGATCGCATCTCTCCTTCTGAATGGACCGTTCTAACGCGCTACGGGGCAATCCTGTTTTTCGGGGTTGTCCTTTGCTTCCTTTCCGGTTCGAAAAATCTCAAGCTCGCCTCGTCGGTCATTGCGACCGACTGGGCGCTGAGCAATATCTTTTATTTTTTCATGAAAAATGCGGCGGTAAATTTGATTGCCCCGATGAATATCATCGTACTCGGACTTTTTCTGACATTCTGGCAGACAAAAAGCCTTAAGGGCGTCACGATTCACCGGACATTCTTCATTTATTACACGCTCTATCTCGGCGTAAATTTGTGGCACCTTCTCGGGCGTTTGTTTTTTCCCGAAACGCTCACAGCCAAATATAAATTCTCAGCCTACGCCTCTAATGGCGTATTCATCCTGATTGTCGGCACAATGTGGTTGCTCGCTGTCCTGAAGTTTCTGGACAATAACTCCAACGGCGGCCTTATGGGCGTTTATGAGCGCAACATCGGCAAGTGGCGGAAGTGGTTTTAGGCCGCCCCGGGTCCCTCTCGTGAAAAAATGTCTCGCCGAATAATGGCCGCTTAAATCTCTGAAAGCCAGACTTGGCGTTGGAAAGCTGAGGAGGGGACGATGACCGGAAACAGTTTCGGAAAACGCCAGCCCGGGGATCAGAACGACCCGCAGAAGGAAGGCGCCGGCGAGTCCTCCAACAAGGGCAAAGACCCCTTTTCCCAGATGGGCGACTTTACGTTGCCCCAGAAAATCGCCTGCCTCTGGCCGCTCATTCTCATTTTTGTAGGCGGGTTCATCGGCGGCGCCTGCGGGGGCGGGGCCTGCGCCATCAACATCCAGATCATGCGCGGCTCTTTGCCGGGGCCTGCGAAATACGCCCTCGCCGTTCTCACTGGTGTCGGCGCGCTTGTAGCCTATCTCCTGATTGTGCTGGCTCTGGCGCTTATATTTCCGGATATTTTCGGGCCTGGCGCATAATCGGGGCGGGCCAGTCCCGCCTTGCCATCCCACCGCTGATCGCCTATATCCCCGCGCATTCAGGGAAAACTGACCTTTCCCGCGTCTGCCGGCACGACCCCCAATCAAGAAAATGGGACGAGGCCGGGGATGTCCCGCCGCCAGAGTAATGCTCTCGCGGCGGCAATTGGCGTTACGCGCGTCTTCGCGCGAACTGCGTTTGGAATGAAGGACTTGGCGTTGGATTATCGCGTCGCCTTTGCGGAAACGGACTGGGAGCCAGCCCTTGGCGGGTCGGCCCGGCTGAAACGCGTGGCGCGCGACGGCAAGGTTTTTCGCCTCCTTGAACTCACCCCCGCCTCTCACCACCCTGACTGGTGTGAGACCGGTCATCTGGGGCTTGTGACGGAGGGTGAGCTTGAGATCGAGTTCCCCTCGCAGACCGTGCGATTATCTGCGGGCGATGCGCTCGCGATACCCCATGGCGAGACCGACCGGCACCGGCCGCGCGCGCTGACGCAACGCGCGGTCCTGTTCCTTATCGACGAAGACGCGAAGTGAAGAAGGCGAATTGATGTTTGATTCTTTAAGTGATCGCTTAGGCGCAATCTTCGAAGGGCTTCGCGGCAAAGGCGCGCTCGAAGAAAAAGACGTCAACGAAGCCTTGCGCGAAGTGCGCGTTGCGCTTCTCGAAGCGGACGTCGCGCTGCCGGTCGCCAAAGATTTCATCGCCAAGGTCAAAGAGCGCGCGGTCGGCGCGGAAGTTCTACGCTCGGTGACCCCGGGTCAGCAGGTCGTCAAGATCGTGCATGATGCGCTGGTGGACATGCTCGGCGGGGAGGAGGCTGAAAGCGGGCTTTCCTTTGCGACGACGCCCCCGGCGGTGATCATGATGGTCGGCCTTCAGGGCTCTGGCAAAACCACCTCGACCGCGAAGATCGCCTTGCGTCTTCAAAAGCGCGAGAAGAAAAAAATCCTCATGGCCTCGCTCGACACGCGCCGTCCGGCGGCGCAGGAGCAGCTCGCTATCCTCGGTGAGCAGGCGGATGTCAAAACCCTGCCGATCATTGCCGGGCAGTCTCCGCGCGATATCGCCAACCGCGCCATCGAGGCGGGCAAGCTTGGTGGTTATGACGTCGTGATGCTCGACACGGCCGGGCGTCTTTCCATCGACGAACAGTTGATGACCGAAATCGCCGACATTCACCTGGCGACGAAGCCAATCGAAACACTTCTTGTTGTTGACGCGCTTACCGGTCAGGACGCGGTGACGACGGCGGAGAAATTCAAAGAGCGTGTGTCTGTCACCGGCGTTGTCATGACCCGGATCGACGGCGATGCGCGCGGCGGCGCGGCGCTTTCCATGCGCGCGGTGACGGGCGCGCCGATCAAGTTTGTCGGCGTCGGTGAAAAGCTCGATGCGCTGGAAGGCTTTGAGCCCAAACGCATGGCCGGCCGCATTCTCGGCATGGGCGACATCGTTTCGCTGGTTGAAAAAGCCTCCGAGGAAATGGATGCGGCGAAAGCTGAAAAAGCCGCCAAGCGCATGGCCAAGGGCGAGTTCGACATGAACGATCTCGCCGACCAGTTCAAACAGATGCGCAAGATGGGCGGCATGGGCGCGATCCTCGGCATGCTGCCCGGCATGGGCAAGATGAAAAAGATGGTCGATCAGGCCGGCGGCCTCGACGACAAGGAAATCATTCATCAGGAAGCGATCATCTCTTCCATGACGAAAGCCGAGCGCAAAAAGCCTGCGCTCATGAACGCCAAACGTAAAAAGCGCGTCGCCGCGGGCTCCGGCACCTCCGTTCAGGAAGTGAACAAGCTGTTGAAGGCGCACCGCCAGATGGCGGACATGATGAAGAAGATGGGCAAGGGCGGCATGAAAGGCCTCGCCGCGCAAATGGCCGGCATGGGCGGCGGCGGTGGCTTGGGCGGCATGCTCGGCGGCGGTGGCGGCCCCGACGCGGCGGCGCTTCTGGAACAGGCTAAAGGCGGCAAGGGCGGAAATGATCCGTCAGCGGATGATCTTGACTTTGAGGCCATCGAAAAGGCGCTCTCCGGCAAGGGCGCCATGCCCCCCGGTATGGGCGGCCTGCCGGGAATGAAAAAGAAATAGTTTTTGAATCAACCAAGAAGGAAGACCAACATGTCGTTGAAAATCAGACTGGCCCGTGGTGGCGCCAAGAAACGTCCGTTCTACTCAATCGTCGTCGCCGACTCGCGCAATCCGCGTGATGGCCGCTTCATCGAAAAGATCGGCACCTACAACCCGCTGCTCGCACGCGATGATGAAAAGCGCGTTCAGTATGATGAGGAACGCGCCAAATACTGGCTCTCCAAAGGCGCGAAAGCGACCGACCGCGTCGCCCGCTTTTTCGCGGTGAACGGTCTCGTCAAATGGGAGCACGGCGATAACCCGAACAAAGGTAAGCCGGGCCAGAAGGCGCAGGAGCGCGCTGCGGAAAAGGCTGAAAAAGAAGCCGCCGCCAACGCGCCAGCCGAGGCCCCAGCGGAAGAAGCCGCTGAGGAAACCGCCGCTGAATAAGTTTTTCCGGTCGGAAAAATCTTTCGAAAAGCCCGTCCAACTTGGCGTTGGGCGGGCTTTTTGTTGAGGTTTGGTCATGTTCCGGAACTTTACCGCAGTGCGCCTGTTTGTTCCTCCGTGAGCGTTACTTGCCGGGCGCTTCGCGGCCTTGCGCCGTTACTTGCTGCGCGGCGCATGAAGGAGAATGAACATGAAAAAACTTGCAGGCCTCATGGCCCTGATGATGATGTCGACGTCGCTTTCCGGTTGCCTTTTGGGCGCCGCTGCTGGCGCTGGCGCTATCGCCGCCGATGAGGCCAATGAAAATGACGGCGAATTCGACCCGTTGGAAGAAGCCTATGATGGCGATCCGGACACAAGAGGGCCGGCAGACGCAATTGACAACGATCGCGACTAATTTCCCGGCCTCATGTTACACGAAATCCAGAAAGCGCGCCTCAATCGAGGCGCGCTTTTTCTTTGCCGGCCCTGAAGCCGCCGCTTTTGCTTCTATGCTAAAGAGAGACGGATCGAACGAAAGGGTCGAACAATGACGGGACGGAACATTCTTCTTTTGGGGCTGGCGGCGCTGGCGTTCGCGGCTTGTGACCGCGGCAGCGGTCCGGAATATGATGCGGCGCCTTCCGCCATGGGCGGCGTCGCCATGGACCGCGCCGAAAGCGCGGAGGTTCGGCTTTCGAATGCGCCGGGCGCAGAGCCCGCGCCGCCGCCCGGCGCCGAACCAGGTGAGCAGGCCGGTCTCATGCTTGCCTATTCCTATTCCATGGGGATCAAGGCGCCGAAAGAGGCTGTGGGATCATTGAAATCCGCTCATGAGAAAGTCTGCATGGACGCCGGCCCAAAGCTTTGTCAGGTGCTCGGCTCCTCGGTGAATTCATGGGGCGAGGATTACGTCTCCGCCAATCTCAATTTGCGCGCCGCGCCGGACTGGCTCGCCGGGTTTCGCGAGTCTATTGCCGCCGACGCCGACAAGGCCGGCGGGCGCGTCACCTCCAATAATGTGAATACGGAGGATCTGACGGCGTATCTGGTGGACATCGAGGCGCGGCTCGAAGCAAAGCTCGCCTTGCGCGACCGTATCCGGCAATTGTTGGAAACCCGTGACGGAACCCTGTCGGATATTCTCGCAGCCGAACGCGCATTGGCCGACGTGCAGGGTGAGATCGACTCCATGACCGCGCAACGCGCCGCCGCCAGGGCGCGGGTCGATATGTCGGCGCTGTCGATTTCCTATGAAAGCGACCCTGAAACGTCGACCGGCGCTTTCAAACCTTTGGGAGAGGCGTTCAAGAGCTTTTTCAGAACCTCGATCGCCTCGCTGGCGGCTGCGGTGAATTTCGTCGCGCGCGCCTGGCCGTTCTTTTTGATCGCCATGGGCGTCCTGTTTGTCCTGCGCGCCTGGTGGCGGGGACGGCGCAGCAAAAACGCCTAGAGAGCGGGCGACGCCTTTTGCATAAAGCGATGGCCCCGAAGGACAGGCGCGATACGCAGCGCCGCCTTCAGGGCCATCCTTCAGAAAGCGAGGTGTCCCCCAACAATGCCGCCCGGATATGGGCCGCACGTCCCGCTTTCTTCTCCCCCGGGTTTTGGCTCCCCAGCCGCACCCCCTCTAGGCGCAATCTTTTTTAGCTTTGCTCTCCCTGAGGAACCGCCCGCCTGTGCAAGGGCGCCTCTCCGGGAAGAGAATGCCGGTCCTCAGCGCTCCTCGCTGGCGAAGGCGACAATCCCTGTCGGCATCGGCAGGTGCGGATTGAACGGGCTTTCAATATTCGCCGCATCTTTGGCGATTTCGAATTCGGCGCTCGCCAGAACCCGCGCATTGAGGCCAGCGGTGAGGTCGTGCCGTGCGGCGTCAATGATCGCCTCCGGCGCATCGTCAAAAGCGACCAGCGGGCCGAAGACGTTATCGCGCTTCGCCATGCGAGCGTTGATTTTCGCAGCCGTGTGTGTCGTCAGGGCTAGCGTGAAGGCTTCTTGTTCAACGTCGAGGTCTTCCTGGATCAGTTCCGACAGTGTCGCATGGCCTGGCGTTTCGGCGTTGGCGTGTGGGGTGGCGTTCACTGCCGCGGCGGCGGCGAACGCGATGATACTCATGTAAATCGTCCGGTTGCTCATTTCTCTCTCCCGTTTCCCCGAGGCGGCCATCAGCGCCGCCTCATTGGGATTAACTATAGGCGGAGCGCTTTCCGGCGCCTGTGACGGGCGTCACAACCTTGTTTTGGTTCGCAAAATCGCCTTGATTGGCGCCAGATCCGCCGGAATTGGCGATGGTGAGCTTTCCCTTGCTCCAAGGGGGCGGGCCCGCCTACTCTCCAGCGCAATTTAACCAAGCGCCGAAGCGGGGCGGCGCGAACAGGGGTAAGCCTACGTGATTGATTTCATTACATTGACGAATTCTCTGGTCTGGGGCTCTGACAGCATTCCCTATCCGCCGGTATTGCTTTTGCTGCTCGGCACCGGGCTCTATTTGATGCTGCGCCTCGGCTTTATGCCGATCCGGCGTTTGCCCTACGCCTTCACGCAGCTTGTGCATGGCCGCCGCCGGCATGCGGGCGAAGATGGTGATGTCTCGCCTTTTGGCGCGCTGATGACGGCGCTTTCTTCCACCATCGGGACCGGTAACATCGCCGGCGTCGCCGTGGCCATCGCCATCGGCGGGCCGGGCGCAGTGTTCTGGATGTGGATGACGGCGCTCGTTGGGATGGCGTCGAAATACGCCGAGGGCGTGCTCGCCGTAAAATTCCGTGAAGTCGATTCCGAAGGCCGCCATGTGGGCGGGCCGATGTACTACATCAAGAATGGCATGGGCAAAAACTGGGCCTGGCTCGGCGCCGTGTTCGCGCTGTTCGGCATTCTCGCCGCGTGGGGCACCGGCGCCTCGATCCAGGCGAACTCCATCGCGGACGCGCTCAATAACAGCTATTCGATCGCTCCCTGGATTTCCGGCCTCGTCCTGGCGGGCGGCGCCGCCGCCGTCATCCTCGGCGGCATTCAACGCATCGCAACCGTCGCCAGCGGGCTCGTCCCGACCATGGCGGCCGCTTATCTCATTGCTGGTCTGATTGTTGTTGGTCTCAATGCTGAGCATGTGCCCGCGGCGTTTGCGTCGATCTTCTCAAGCGCTTTCGGTTATGACGCAGCCAAGGGCGGCATTGTCGGCGGCGTCTTGTTGCTCGCCATGCAAAAAGGCGTGGCGCGCGGCATCTTTTCAAACGAAGCCGGTCAAGGCTCTGCCCCGATCGCTCACGCCGCTGCGAAAAACAAGGACCCGGTGAACCAGGGCGTGATCGCCATGCTCGGCACCTTTATCGATACGATTGTTGTCTGCTCGATTACGGCGCTGGTGATCCTGACCGCGGGCATCATTCCCGACGCCTGTGCGCCTTTCGTGCGCGAGTCGCTCGTTCTGTTGCCGGCGGGCTGCGAGACCGGGGCCCCCCTGACAGTCACTGCCTTTAATCAGGCTTTGCCGGGCGTGGGCGTTCATGTGGTCACCATTGGCCTCGCCTTGTTCGGCTTCACCACCATTCTCGGCTGGAGCTATTACGGCGAACGCTGTGCGGAGTTTCTGTTCGGCGAAAAGATCATCACGCCATTCCGCATCAGCTGGATTGTCGTGACATTCCTCGGCGCCTTCGTGTTGATGCTGGAGGAGGGCGGCGTGACCAATGTCGTCAATATGTTCTGGCTCATCGCCGACACGCTGACCGGCCTGATGGCGGCGCCAAACCTCGTCGCGCTTCTGGTCCTGTCGCCGCTGGTGGCGAAGCTCACCAAAGATTATTTCGAGCGGGAGAAGGCTGAAAAAGCGAAGGGATAGACCGTCGTCGAAAAGGCTATCAAAACAAGGTGAGACGCGCCCGGCTTGGCTCACAGGCCGGGTGCGTCTATTCTGGGTCCGAGAGAGTTGAGGAGCGTTGAGGTGAAATACCGGTTTCTTCCCCTGATGGCGGGGCTCACCGTCCTGTCCATTGCCGGCGGCGTTAATGCACAGGATGCTCCTGCGCAGGACGGTTCCTATATTCGCCTTGGCGTCGGCGCGACGTTCTTGGGGGAGCGGGAGCGCGAGTTCGCTTATAACGGCGCCGTTTTTGCCGTAACGCCCCCAGATGGGGATGTCACTGATTATGGAGCCGGGAAGACCTTCGCTGCGGCGCTTGGTTTTGATTACGCAGACGGGATTCGCACAGAGTTGGAATACCGCTACGCTTCGAGCCCGGAGGATACGCTGACGCAGGTCGGCGGATTTTCCGACGGGTCCGTTTCTGAGGTCGACGGAGAGATGAAAGCGCATCTCCTGATGACCAATTTCTTTTTCGATTTCGCCAATTCATCGCCTTTGACGCCGTTTGTGGGCGGCGGCGTCGGCGGCGCTTTTGTCGCCAATCAATTTGATGAGCGCGATGCGGCGCTGGCGTTGCAGGGCCGAGCGGGCGTTTCACTTGAAATGGGAACAGGCTTCTCGGCGGATTTTGAATACATTTATTTA
Source organism: Alphaproteobacteria bacterium (assembly GCA_030426465.1). Classification (GTDB taxonomy): domain Bacteria; phylum Pseudomonadota; class Alphaproteobacteria; order Caulobacterales; family Parvularculaceae; genus Hyphococcus. The sequence goes on along the minus strand of JAUHYK010000048.1, from coordinate 14,561 downwards.
CGCACCAACGAGCTTGAGTTCTCCGACCGAATTGATTTCGTTGTTGCGGATGACCGCTATCAGGCTTCCTCGGTTATGGTGTCTTTACGCCGGCGTTTCTAGCGCCATGACCATTGAGCTTTATTTCGCTTTTGTGGCGGCGACGGCGTTGTTGATTATGACGCCGGGGCCTGTCGTCGCGCTGGTTGTGGCGACCAGCGTTCGCTGGGGCGCGCGACGCGCCTTCTGGATCATCGCGGGCACGGCGTCGTCATGCGTCTTGCACATGCTGCTCGTTTGTTTCGGCCTCTCGGCGCTGCTGGCCCATATCGGCGAGGCGCTGTTCTGGATTAAATGGCTCGGCGCCGCCTATCTGTTTTACCTCGGGGTTAAAACCTTGAGAGAAAAGGCGGCGCTCGCGCCCGAGGGTATTTCAGAGGCGCCGCAGGCGAAGTCGCCGCGCCGGCTTTTCACCGAAGGGTTTTTCGTTGCGCTCTTCAATCCCAAGCCCCTGATTTTCTACGCGGCGTTTTTCCCGCTGTTTATTTCGGCGGACGCGCCGGCCTTACCGCAGCTTGTTCTGCTGGCTGCAACTTTTTTTGTGGTGAGCGTTTCCATCGATTCCGGCTGGGCGCTGGCGGCTGAGCGGGCGCGACCGCTCTTTACGCGCCTCGGCCGCTGGGGAAATCGCGTCACTGGCGGGGTGCTGATCGCCGCGGCCGCAGGGCTCGCGCTCTCGCGCAAATAGGCTGGCCCGCGCACTGGCGCGCTATTTCAAGAAAACTGATGCTGGGCGCATCGGCCGCCTTCAAAACCGGGGCGCCTTGCGCTAGACCACGCGCCGAAGATCTTATTCCGCGCGGCAATCGCGCCCGTTTTCAAGGAGAAACCCATGGCCCGCAAGAAAATCGCCCTCATCGGCGCCGGCATGATCGGCGGCACGCTCGCCCATCTCGCCGCCCAGAAGGAGCTTGGCGACGTTGTTCTGTTCGATATCGCCGAAGGCATCCCGGAGGGCAAAGGGCTCGATATCGCCGAATCGTCGCCGATTGACGGCTATGACAGCCATCTGAAAGGCACGCAGGATTATAAGGATATCGCCGGCGCGGATGTCTGCATCGTCACCGCGGGTGTCGCCCGTAAGCCCGGCATGAGCCGCGACGACCTTCTCGGCATCAATTTGAAAGTGATGAAATCCGTTGGCGAAGGCATCAAGGCCCATGCGCCGAACGCACTCGTTATCTGCATCACCAATCCGCTGGATGCGATGGTTTGGGCGTTGCAGAAATTTTCCGGTCTGCCCGCGAATAAAGTCGTCGGCATGGCGGGCATTCTCGATAGCGCGCGTTTCCGTTACTTCCTCGCCGAAGAATTCAATGTCTCCGTTGAAAGCGTCACGGCGTTCGTTCTCGGCGGTCACGGCGACACCATGGTGCCGCTGGTGCGCTATTCAACGGTTGCAGGCATTCCGTTGCCTGACCTAATTGAAATGGGCTGGACGACGCAGGCGAAGATCGACGCGATTGTCGACCGCACCCGCAAAGGCGGTGGTGAAATCGTTGCGCTGCTCAAGACCGGTTCTGCCTATTATGCGCCGGCGGCGTCGGCGATCCAGATGGCGGAATGCTATTTGAAAGACAAGAAACTTGTCGTTCCATGCGCGGCGCAACTCTCTGGTCAGTATGGCCTCAACGACCTCTATGTCGGCGTGCCGATCGTGCTTGGCGCTGATGGTTGCGAGCGTATTGTTGAAGTTAAACTCAACAAGGATGAAAAGTCGATGTTCGACAGCTCTGTGGCGGCGGTCCATGAATTGATGGACGCCTGCGTCAAGCTTGACCCAAGCCTTGGCTAAGCGCAGAGAAAATAACATTGAAAAGGGCGCCCTGCGGGGCGCCTTTTTTTGTTTTTGGACATGCAAATTCCGAAAACCGGTTCCGTAATGTGGAATGCGTTTTTCTGGAAAAGATTCCTCATTTCGAAAATGCTACGTACACGTCATAAATTTCTTATGCTTAACGCTTTGGTGACATGCGACAGCTAGGGTTGGCGTCATAAAGGATGGCGGTGACGATGTTCCCCTCAATATCAAGCCGCCAAAAAAAATGACGTAGCAGCATGCTGATTAGAACAGGCAAGAGCGTTACTATGTGTTTGTCCTGCTGACAGCAGGGGGAGTTTTTTCGATGCTGTTGCGTCGAGTATTTTATAGCTTAGGCGTCGCCGCTTGTGTGTTTTCTTCCACTGAAAACGCCTCAGCGCAAACCAGCGGCGACGTCATTTTTAACGGCCTCATTCTCGATACATGTGTCGTCGCAATTGTGAGCACGGGCACACTTGCAGCGGACGCGACCTATACCAGTCTTTCCAGTGAGAATGCCGGCGGCGCCCGCGGCTCGGCGACGGTGGTCACGACAAGCGTTGATTTCGATTTGCAAATCGATTCGCCAGTCGGCTTTTCCGCCATGCCGGCGGGCGGCGACACCGGCGTCACATATGGGGCGCTGGTTAGCGCCACAGGCGTGACCAGTCTTGTCGATATTGTCGATGGCGCTCTTTCTGCGCTTGGGCTCGGGCTTACAACTCTTTCCGTCGGGGCGACGGCGACCAGAGGCGCTGGCGTCTTTCCGGCCGGCTCCTATCAACTTCCGGTGACAGTGCGATGCGTTCCTTCCTGACCGTTTTATTTCTTTTGGTTTCGCCACATACCGCGGCGCAGGGTCTTTCTCCTATGAAGGGGGAGGTCCGAACCTATAGCCACCAGTTTGCGATGCTGCTGACGGCGTCCAATCCGTATAATACGCCGCAGCGTTTTTCGGTGGCGCTACGTGATGAGTGGAATCAGCCTGTGCCGCGGGTGCAGGCGACGGTGCCGAATTTTTCGCTGCCGCCGGGAGAAACCGGCGCGTTTTATGTTTGGGGCGACGTGCCTGCGTCGAAGCGCATTCTTGTTTGCGTCACCTCCCAGTTTTTTGCAACCGGCGCCGGCTCGCCAGTAAGAGGCGAGGTATGCGGAAAATACGACATCGTTCAACTCCAGCAATAGCGTTTGTCATCGGATGGTTGTTGACGACAGGCGTTGCGTTTGCCCAGAACGCCGACACGCAGATCGTGCCGATTTACCCGCCCTATGTTCCGCCTTCTCAAAGTTCGATTTACAATCAGAACAGCGTTTACCTGCCAACCCCGCCGGTCGCGCACGGAACCGACAGCGTGCGCGGCGCCGCGGGCGTTTCATGTCAGTCGGCGGTGGGAAGCGGCGGGCCTTATCTCGATATAGGGCTCATCGGATCGCAGGACGTCTATAATCGCGACACGGCCTCAGTTTATGGACGTATCGTTGTGCCGCTCGGTGATCGGCCCAAACGGCCCGATTGCACAAAGCTTTATGAACTGGAAATTACGCGTATGCGCATGGAGCTTGATTTGCTGCGCATGGGCTTGCCGCCGGGACTGGGCGGAACCATGACGCCGCAGCCATCCGGTCATATCGGGAATGCTGCGCCTGGCGTCCCGGCGACCATCGCAACGCCGGCGTCGCTTGAGCGCCAATCCTCCGTTGTGGGGATGCGTTCGGAGGGGATGGGCGACGGCTTCAATAGAATTTTCAAACTTGCGCCGGCGCCGCAGTTAAAGCCTCAAAAGGCGCCCTCCGACGCCATCACAGTCAGCGACACGCGCCGCTGAGGTTATCGCCCGCCGCTGTAAAACCCTTGCGTGTAGGGGCGCGAGCGATAGGGAACGCCCGAATAAAAGCCTTGTGTGCGCAAGCGGCGCAGGCGCCGCCAGGGGCGTTCGCGAATTTCAATTTCAATATTGCACTTTGCCGCTGACGCTACTGGGCCGCCGCCGAGCAGGGCCGCCTCTTCGGCTTGCTGGCTTGTATGCGGGCGGCCCTTAAACACATGTACGCCGCCCGCGTCCTCAAAGCTGACGCCGTCCGACATGGCGCGGGCTGCGGTCTTGCTGTCAGTCGTCAGCAGGTTTGAGCCCGGATGGGCGGCCGCGGCGCCGGAAAGGGCGGCGGACCCTGCGAGGCAACACAGAAAAATACGCATAAACAACTCCACTCATAACCACGAGAGACGATGCTGCGCCTCACCGGACAGGTGCGCAAGCGCTGGAAAGCGGTTGTGATGGATTAGTCGTCGGTTCATCGCGCGGTGCGTGTGCCGCCTCCTGTATGTTCGCTTCAAAAGCGTAGCCATGGCGACACGCATCGGGATAGAAGCGAGCAATGAAGTTCTTGTATTCACACCGCACGCGCGCCGCTGACGGCCAACGGGTTCATATCAGTGCGCTGACCCACGCGCTTGAGGGGCGCGGGCATGAAATCGTGATGTGCGGGCCGGATGCGGAGCCCGCGCGAAAACTGGACGCATCATCACAGCGTGGGCTGACAGGCTTGTTGCCGGCGCCCGTCTATGAATGCGCCGAATACGGATATTCCTTTCCGGCCCATCGCCGTCTTGCGGCCGCAGCGTCACATTCAGCGCCTGATATTCTCTATGAGCGCTATAATCTTTTCTTTCACGCCGGCGCCTGGTTGAAGCGCAACGCCGGACTGCCGTTCATCCTCGAAGTGAATGCACCGCTGGCCGTCGAGCGCGCAGAGCATGGAAATCTTTTTTTCAAACGCTGGGCGCGCGCCAGTGAAATGGCGATCTGGCGGGCGGCTGACATGGTGGCGCCGGTGACAAATGCGCTTGCAGATTATGTTCGCGCGGCAGGCGTTCCCGAGGGGCGTATTCAGGTGATCCAGAACGGTGTCGACGAAGACTTTCTGGCGCCGCAGGACCCGGCGTCGTTGCGGGCGCAATATGCCCTTGAAGGGAAGCTGGTGCTGGGCTTTACGGGATTTGTGCGCGAATGGCATGGGCTCGATCGCGCCATCCGGTTTCTGGCGCAGGCGCCGCGCGATGATCTGCATCTGTTTATTGTCGGGGATGGGCCAGCGCGCGTCGGACTGGAACGTCTCGCTAGCGAGCTTGGGGTTGCGGATCGTGTCGCGTTCGCCGGCGTTGTCCAGCGCGAAGAGATGGCCGCCCATGTGGCGGCGTTTGATATTGCGCTCCAGCCCGCAGTTGTTCCCTACGCCTCGCCCTTGAAGCTGTTCGAATATATGGCGCAGGGTAAACCGGTCATTGCGCCCGAGAGCGCCAATATCCGTGAAGTTTTGACGAGCGGCGAAAACGGTTTTTTGTTTGAGGAGGGCGGGTTCGAACGGGCGCTTGCGATCTTGATTGAGGATGCGGATCTGCGCGCCCGGCTTGGCGCCGCTGCGGCGGAAACGGTGAAGCGACGCGATTACACCTGGGCGGGCAACGCCCGCCGGGTGGAGGAGATCGCCGAACGCTTAAGGAGCCGCGCCGCGTGACCGCTTCAAAGCGTCTTGTGTCGCTTGACGCCTTGCGCGGTCTGGCGGCGCTCGCCGTTGTTGCGTTTCACTATACCTTTCGCATTCGGGAGATGTATCCCGCCGCCTTGCCGGCGCCGGTCAGTTTTCCCTATGGCCATTACGGCGTTCATCTATTCTTTCTGATTTCCGGTTTCGTTATCCTTATGAGCCTTGAGCGCCGTCACGCCAAAGGTTTCCTGCGGGCGCGATTTTTCCGGCTCTATCCCGTGTTCTGGGCGTCATTGCTTTTGACCACGATCGTCATCTCTTTCGCGCCGCCGGCTAAGCCCGTTTCATTTCTTCAGTTTCTTGGCAACGTCACCATGGCGGCGGATTATTTCCGTATAGAGAATATTGACGGGGTTTATTGGAGTCTCGCTTATGAGCTTGGCTTTTACGCCTTTATGTATGCAGTCTACCGGTTTGGGCGCCAGCGTTGGGTTCCTTTGCTGCCCATGCTCTGGATTGCAGGCGCTGCGGCGTTTCAGGTGCTAGCGCCTTATATCCCGGCGCCGTTGCATTACTTGTTGATGATCCACAATTACGCGCACCTCTTTGCTTGCGGTCTCGTCTTTTACTTTATCTGGCGCGACGGCATGCGCTGGCGCTGTGGCGTCCTGCTCGCGGCGGGCCTCGCGGTGCAGGCGCTGATCTTTGGTGTTGAGGGGGCGGCGGCGCTTGCCGTCTCAATGGCGCTTTTTGTCCTCGCGCTTCGCCCGGAAGCGGCTCGTCTGCCCGGGCTCGATCTGCTGACATGGTTCGGCGCCATTTCCTATGCGCTGTATCTCACCCATCAGGAGATTGGCTATCGCGTTATTCTGGCGCTTCAGGCTCTTGGGGCCAGTTGGTTCGTCGCTGTTGCCGCGGGCTCCGTCGTCATGATAGGCGTCGCGGCGGCGCTCACTTACGGGGTGGAAAAACCGGCGCAGCGTCGCTTCGCCAAGGCGCGCCAAAAGCAAGAGATTGAAGATAGCCATGCATAATTCGAGGCCCATCCGTCTTGAAACAGAACGCCTTATCTTGCGTCCGCTCGCGCCCGAAGATTGTGAGGCGCATATTTCCATGATGCTCGACCCCGATGTGGCGGCGACGCTGAGCACCAATGGCAAGCCTCAGGCGCGCCATGATCTCTGGCGGCAATTCGCTTCTTATCTGGGTCATTGGGACATACGCGGTTTCGGATGGTTCTCCGTCGAGGAGAAGGAGACCGGCGCATGGGTGGGGCGTGTGGGCCCGTGGATGCCTGACAGCTGGCCCGGGATCGAATGCGGCTGGTCTATCGCACGCCCTTATTGGGGTAAGGGTTACGCTCCGGAAGCCGCTATCGGAACAATCAAATGGACGTTTGATCAGTTCCCAGACTTATCCCGCATCATCTCGAACATCCTGCCTGAAAACACCAACAGTCAGGCCGTGGCGAAGAAGGTCGGCGAGGAAAAGACCGGAGAAGTGTTCGAGTTCTGGGGCTTCAAGCTCGACATCTGGGCGGCTGAGCGTGAGGCGTGGCTCTCCCGGTTCGGCTGAGAGGGCGATGCGCATAACGCCGCGATCGTATATTTTCGATTGACCTTTTCCGCATGTGCCCGATCATAGGTGAAACTCAAAAACAGGGGCAGATTCATGCGCAATACATATATCGCCACGCTTGTAGCGGCGGCGACGGCCAGCGGGTTTTTCATGAACGCCGCGCAGGCGCAACCGGCGCTGAGCGACGCGCAGGCGATGACCGCGGACCGGTTGATCGACGCAGGACTTGAAGACGATCTTGCCTGGGACATTCTTGAAAGCCTGACCACGGAAGTGGGGCCGCGCCTTGGCGGGTCTCCGGCTGAGGCGCGTGCGCGCGACTGGGGCGTCGCCAAACTGAAGGCGCTTGGTTTTAAGAATGTCCGCATCGAAACCTACGAGATGCCCTATTGGGCGCGGGTTTCGGAAAGCGCCGAAATCATCTCACCATTTCCGCAGCCGCTTGCGGTTACGGCGCTGGGGAGATCGAAGGCAACGCCTGAGGATGGCGTTAGCGGTGAGGTCGTGCGGTTCCCGACGCTGCTGGCGTTGCAGGCGGCGCCGGAAACCGGCCTTGAGGGCAAGATCGTTTTTGTGGATGAGCCTATGGCGCGCACGCAGGACGGATCAGGTTACGGAACCGCTGTCGCCAAGCGCAGTCAGGCGGCTGTGGAGGCCGGCAAGCGCGGCGCTGTTGCATCGCTGATTCGCTCTGCTGGCACGGACAGCCACCGCAATCCCCATACAGGCGGCGCGTTGCGTGGCGGCGGAGAAACCGCCGTGCCGACGGCGGCGCTTTCAAACCCGGACGCAGACCAGCTTGCGCGCGCTTTAGAGCGCGCCAAGGGACCGGTCACGTTGAATCTGAACCTTCAGGTTGAAACAAAAGAAACGGTGGTCTCCGGCAATGTCATCGGCGAGATACCGGGTCAGACGGATGAGATTATCGTCATTGGCGGTCATCTCGACAGTTGGGATCTTGGCACCGGGGCCATTGACGACGCCTCCGGCATCGCCATCACCACGGCGGCGGCGAAACTTGTCGGCGATCTCAGGGGTAAGCCGAAACGCACGCTCCGCGTTGTCATGTGGGGCGCGGAGGAAGTCGGTATTTACGGCGGCGACGCCTACGCCGAAGCGCACAAGGACGAGATGGACAAGCACGTACTCGCCGCGGAATCCGATTTCGGCGCGGGGGTTGTCTATCGGTTCGACACGCGCTTTTCAGAAGAAGCGCTCCCGAAAGCGAAGGTCTTCGAAGCGGCGCTGCGCCGTCTCGCGATCACACCCGGAAACAATATGGCCTTTGGCGGCGCAGATGTGGGCGCAACGCGCGATCTCGGTGTGCCGGTTGTTTCCCTGCGTCAGGACGGAACCGATTATTTCGATCTCCACCACACGCCGGACGACACGCTCGATAAGGTCGATCTCGGCGATCTCCGCCAAAATGTGGCGGCGTGGGCGGCGTTTTTATACATTGCCTCTGAGATGGACGGCGATTTCGGCCGCCTGCCGGTGAAAGAGGATGCGCAATAAAATCCATGCCAAACCCCTGTCACAAGCTGGCGCTATGAAGGCGTCAGCAGAACCGGGGGGGTGTCTATGAATGACATCATGAAAGCGCTTTTGACGACGGCGGCGGGCGCTACGCTGCTTGCGTCATGTGCGGCGACGCAGCCGAAAGTAACGCGAACAGGGCCCTTCATTGCTGGGGACAGTAATCTTTACCTCAATGATTCGCCCAACCCAGATGACCCTAACGGTGTCATCCGCGCCGTCCCCATGCCGTCGGCGCCGCTCGACGAAACAAAAACTTTGACCCGCATCGTCTTTGCGTCTTGCGCGCAACAAAATGGCGATCAGTCGATCTGGGGCCAGATCGCATCGGAACATCCCGACCTGACGCTCTATATGGGCGACAACGTCTATGGCGATGTCAGCCCGGACGAACCGGCGATGCCTGAATTGAAAACCGCTTACATGCGCCTTGCGCAGTCGGAACCGTTTGCAAGAGCGCGGGCCGCCGCGCCCATGCTCACGGTCTGGGACGATCATGATTACGGTCTCAATGACGGCGGCGGCGATTATGCGCTCAAGGAAAAATCAGAAGCGCTGTTTGAATATGTCTGGGCCGTGCCTGAAGACGATCCGCGCCGCACGCGCCCCGGCGTTTATGGTTCTTGGATCATAGGCGCAGAGGCGGGCAAGCGCGTTCAGGTGATCATGCTAGATACGCGGTTTTTCCGCTCGCCGCTGGTGAAGACGGATGACCCGGGTGCGCCGGGTAAGGAACGCTATGTTCCCGACGACGATCCGTCGAAAACCATGCTGGGCGATGCGCAGTGGCGTTGGCTCGCGGAAGAACTGCAAAAGCCGGCGGATCTGCGCCTTGTTGTTTCCTCGATCCAGGTGATCGCTGACGGCCATGGCTGGGAGGCGTGGCGCCTGTTCCCCCATGAGCGCGCACGGCTTTACAAGACAATCACCGGGCTTGGCGTCAATGGCGTCATTTTCCTTTCTGGCGACCGCCATGGGGCGGCGTTGTATCGCAAGCAAGGCGTCAATGATTATCCCTTGTTCGAGGCGACATCCTCTTCGTTGAATTTGCCCGCCAGCATCTGGCGCGCGCAAAGCGGGGAGACCCGGATGGAGGAAGGCCCGAACCGTCTCGGCGACATGATCTATGAAGCCAATTACGGCGTCCTCGACATCGATTGGGATGAAGGCGCCGTTGCTGTCTCAATCCGCAGCAAGGATGGTGAAGCTTATCTCAGCGAAACGATTGATCTTCGATCGCTGCATTAATCCAGCAGCACAAAAAAACGGGGCTCAGTGAGCCCCGTTTTCAATTCGGAAAGGTGGAAAGCCTTAGGCGCCTTTTTTTACTTTGGCGCGCTTGTCGACTTTCTCCGCGATGCGGGCGGACTTGCCGCGACGGTCGCGCAGATAATAAAGTTTCGCGCGGCGAACCTTGCCGCGGCGCACGACGTCGATGGAGTCGATCATTGGCGAGTGGACCGGGAAGACGCGCTCGACGCCTTCGCCGAACGAAATCTTGCGGACGGTGAAGCTTTCGTTGAGGCCGCCGCCTTTGCGCGCAATGCACACGCCTTCATAGGCCTGGATGCGTTCGCGTTCGCCTTCTTTCACCTTGACGTTCACCTTCACGGTGTCGCCCGGTGCGAATTCTGGAATGGTTTTGCCGAGTTCGGCGATCTGTTCTTTTTCGAGTTGTTCGATGATGTTCATCACTTCGGTTCCTTGTTGTCGCTGCGCCGGATAGGACCGTCAGATGAAAACCTCTCCCAGAGGTCCGGTCGTCGCGTTCGCGTTATTTCTTGCCGCTGTTCGCGCCGCCACGCGTCGATTTTCTGGTGATCGCCTCCGAGCAGCACGTCCGGGATGGCCCGGCCTTCGAATTCTCGCGGGCGGGTATACTGGGGATATTCCAGAAGACCGCCCTCAAAGCTTTCCTCCCCAAGGGAGGAAGCCGAGCCCAATACCCCCGGAATTAGCCGGACGCAAGCCTCGATCAGGGCCATGGCGGGGATTTCTCCCCCGGCAAGGACGAAATCGCCAATCGAGACCTCTTCGATGTCTCTGGCGGCGAAAAGCCGCTCGTCGATCCCTTCAAACCGGCCGCACAGGGCGATCAGCCCCGGCCCGGCGGCGAGCGATCGGGCGCGCGCCTGCGAAAAGGGCTTTCCCCGGGGCGTAAGGCAGATAATTGGACGGTCGTTTCGGGTAACGGAATCAATCGCCTGGCTGAGAATATCGGCCCGCATGACAAGGCCGGCCCCGCCCCCGGCAGGGGTGTCGTCCACCGAGCCGTATTTATTGTCGGAAAAATCCCGGATGTTCACGGTATCGAGCGCCCACAGGCCCTCGGCGGCGGCCCGCCCAAGGACGGAGGCGCCGAGGGGCCCCGGAAACAGCTCCGGAAAAAGGGTCAATATGGTCGCCTGCCAGCTCATGTCCGGTCAGATGGCATGAGGGCGGGAGGGAGGCAAGGAGGCAGGGGTGAGCGCAGGTCCGCTCAGTCCTCACTAGCCGGCGGCTCATCATCGCCAAGGTCAATGGCGTCGCGAGCAACGGTGATCCGGCCGTCAGCAAGTGCGACGGCAGGAATCGCCTCTTTCGCAAACGGAATAAGTCTCACACCTTTGACGCCCGGAATTTTCGTCAGCTCCAGAACATCGCCGGCGCCGAAATTATAGACGGCCTTGACCACGCCCATGGGCGCGCCGTTTTCGTCAACGGCTTTAAGCCCGACCAGATCGTCGAGATAGAATTCATCCTCTTCAGGCGCCGGGAGGACGTCCCGGTTCACATAGAGGCTGACGCCTTTCAGGGCTTGTGCGTCTTCGCGGCTTTTGATTTCCGGCGCGCTTGCGATGACAAATCCGTCGGTGAGAATCTTGACGATTTTCAGCGTGAAACTGCGCGCGCCGTCTTCGGTTGTAACGGGGCCATAGGCGGCGACGCCTTCCGGCGTTTCGGTGAAGGTTTTGATTTTTGCGTGGCCTTTGACGCCATGCGCGCCGGCGAAAGCGCCGAGACATACACGCTGGCCGCTGCTCATTCGGCGGGCTCCAGTTCATGCTCGCCGACGCCGAACAGTTTGCCGTTTTCCGTCCAGATGATGAGCGCAGAGCCAATGAGACCAAGAACAACGAACCCGATAACCAAGGGCGTCGTCGTGCCGTTGAACTGCGCGCCGATGACGCCGCCAAAAAGCCCGGCGAGTGTGGTGCCGGCAAAGCCGTTGATCGCCGCCGCAGAGCCGGCATTGTGTCCCATGGGCTCCATGGCGATCGCTGTGGCGTTGGGGCCGATAAAGCCCATGCACAGGAAAGACGCCATCATGCAGATGCTGAAGATGAGCAAGCTCTCGCCAATCGTCATGAGAACCAGCAAGTGCAGAAAGTTTGCGGCGATGAATACCAGCATTGCGCCGTGCGACAGCCTGCGCATGCCGAGGCGCGACACAAGGCGGGAATTGGTGAGCGTCGACACGGCGAAGGCGCTGGCGATGACAGCAAAGACGAGAGTGAACTTTTCACCCAACTTGAAGACGTCAATAAACACCTGTTCGGCTGAGCTTATGTAACTGAACACCGACCCGAAAAAGCAGGCGGCGGCGAGCGTGTAGCCGATAGAAATCTTGTTTGTGACGAACATGAGGTAAGACGCAACAATAGGACGAAGGCGCAGGGGCTTCCTGTCCTCCGGCGCCATGGTTTCCGGAAGACGAAAGACGGCCCATACGCCGAAGGCCGCGCCGAAGGTAAGCAAGGCGATGAAAATCCAGCGCCACGGCGCGGCAAAGAGAATGAGCTGGCCCAAGCCTGGCGCAAGGATCGGCGCCGCCATGAAAATGGTGATCGCGAGCGACATCACTTCCGCCATGCGCCGCCCCGAACATTGGTCGCGCACGACGGCGACGGCGGCGACCCGGGTCGCGGCGGTGGCGACGCCCTGGAATGCGCGCGCGGCCAGAAACAGTGTGAAGGATGACGCGATGATTGAGAGCAGCGAGCCCGCCGTGTAACCGGCAAGAGACCATAAAAGCACGCGCTTGCGTCCAAAGCGGTCGACAATCGGTCCGAAGAAGAGTTGCGCGATTCCGTTGGCGAGCACATAGACGATGATGATGAGCTGACGGTCATTATCGCGGGCGGCGCCAAGTTCGTCGCCAATGATCCCTAGCGCCGGGAGCATGATGTCGACGGCAAGCGCGTTCAGCGCCATCGACGCGGCGACAATGGCGACCAGCTCCCAGTAGGGAAGGTGAGGTTTTGCTGGAGCCGCTTCGGTCATGGTCGGGGCCTACTCGCACACGCAGCATTTGGCAATAAGCAAGGGGATAGGAGTTCCCGGGAAACCTGATTAGGCTTCGCATCCCCAAGGAGGGCGGGTCCGATGACTGACAATGATAAAAAGACGGGCGAGACGGCTGAAGCGCGGGCGCGCGCTTACTGGCGCGAAAATGTGAAATTGCTGCTGGCGTTGCTTGCGGTGTGGTTCGCGGTCTCTTTTGGCGCAGGTGTCCTATTTGTCGATGCGCTGAACACTATCCGTATTGGCGGCTTCAAGCTGGGATTTTGGTTTGCGCAACAAGGATCGATTGTCGTCTTTGTGATTCTGATTTTCATCTACGCCGCGCGGATGAAAGCGATTGACCGGCGTTTCGGCGCGTCTAGCGAATAGGCGGGACTATGGACGCGCAATCTCTCACCTATCTTTTCGTCGGTGCGTCCTTCGCGCTCTATATAGGCATTGCTGTCTGGTCCCGGGCCGGCTCGACAGCCGAGTTTTATGTCGCCGGCGGACATGTCCACCCCATCGCCAATGGTATGGCGACTGCCGCTGACTGGATGAGCGCAGCCTCCTTTATTTCCATGGCGGGTATCATCGCGTTCGCGGGCTATGATGCGAGCGTATACTTGATGGGCTGGACTGGCGGCTATGTCTTGCTAGCGCTGTTGCTCGCGCCTTACTTGCGAAAATTCGGGCAGTTCACCGTACCGGATTTTATCGGTGAGCGGTATTATTCGAAAACGGCGCGCGTCGTTGCGGTGATCTGTTTGATCGTCGTTTCCTTTACTTACATTGCCGGACAAATGCGCGGCGTCGGCGTTGTCTTTTCGCGCTTTCTGGAAATGCCGATTGAATGGGGCGTCGTCACCGGCATGGGGGTGGTGTTCTTCTACGCCGTGCTCGGCGGCATGAAAGGCATCACCTATACGCAAGTTGCCCAATATTGCGTCCTAATTTTCGCCTATCTGGTGCCGGCGATTTTCATTTCCATGATGATGACCGGAAATCCTGTGCCGCAGCTCGGCCTCGGCGCCAATGTGACAGGTGAAACGGTTTCGGTTCTTGAAAAACTGGATGGCGCGCTGATTGATCTGGGGTTTTCGGCGTTCACGGCAGGGACGAAGTCAACCATCGATGTGTTCGCCATCACGCTTGCGCTTATGGTGGGTACGGCGGGCCTGCCGCATGTTATTGTCCGGTTCTTCACGGTGCCGAAGGTTTCCGATGCACGCCTTTCAGCGGGATATGCGCTGGTTTTCATCGCTATTCTTTACACGACTGCGCCGGCGGTGGGCGCCTTTGCGCGCCTTAACTTTATCGAAAATGTTCACGAGACGTCCTACGCCGAGGCGCCGCAATGGGTGAAAAGCTGGGAGGGGATCGGCCTCATCGCATGGCTCGACAAGAATGGCGACGGCGTCATTCAATATGCGCCGGGCGCGCCATTTGAGGGCCGGACGGAGTTCACCGGCGAGGAGGGCCCCAATGGAGAGCGGCTTGTCGCCAATGCGCCAACTGACAACACCAATGAAATTTCCGTCGATCGCGACATCATGGTGCTCGCAAATCCCGAAATCGCCGGGTTGCCCGGCTGGGTGATCGCGTTGGTGGCCGCGGGCGGCGTCGCCGCAGCGCTGTCGACGGCGGCAGGGCTCCTGCTCGTTATCTCAACCGCGATCAGTCATGATCTTTTGAAAAAAACTTTCCGTCCACAGATTACGGAAAAAACCGAATTGATGGCGGCGCGCGGCGCTGCGGCGGCGGCTATTCTGGTCGCCAGTTATCTTGGCGTCAATCCGCCGGGGTTCGTGGCGCAAGTGGTCGCGCTGGCATTCGGGCTTGCCGCCGCGTCGCTTTT
>JAUHYK010000130.1 GCA_030426465.1 Alphaproteobacteria bacterium | reverse complement strand
GATCAAACGCCTACTCGAAGCCTCGCCTTTATCGACTTCGGTTTCCATCACGACGCCGTCGGGACTGATCCAGGAACTCTTCACTCATGGCGGTTCGGGCACGCTGGTGCGTATGGGCGAGATGATCAAGCTTGTCACCGACAAGACAGAGCTTGATCGCGACCGCACCGAAGCGCTCGTTGAGAACGCCTTTGGCCGCAAGCTCAAAAACAACTGGTGGGACGGGCTCGACCTGCATCAGGTTTATATGTCGGCGAGTTACCGCGCCGGGGCGATCCTGACCAGAATCGATGACTTTATCTATCTCGACAAATTCGCGGTGGTCGAGGATGCACGCGGCGAAGGATTGTCGCGTACAGTCTGGCGTGGATTCGTGAAAGACAATCCGGCTTTCTTCTGGCGCTCGCGCACCACTAATGGCTTTAACGCCTTTTATCACGACAGCGCCGACGGCTCGGTGAAAGCGGGGCCGTGGACGGTTTTCTGGAAGGGCGAAAGAGACTGGGCGCGGATTTCACGCATCGCCGAGCGCGTCGCCGCCATGCCGGCGTCCTTTGTGGGAGATGACGCATCATGAGTACGCCGTTTCTTGTCGGGCTTGTCGGCGCCCGCGGCCATACGGGCCGCGAGCTGATCCGCCTGATCGCCGGTCATCCGGAGCTGATGCTCGCTTATGCGGTAAGCCGGGAGTTTGCGGGCCGCCCGGTGGCGGAGGTGGCGCCGGAAGACAAAGACGAATGCGTGTTCGAAGCGCTTTCGCCGGAAGAAGTCGCCAAGCGACGCGCCGATGTGGTGATCCTCGCGGCGCCGGACGGCGCCGCCGCGCCTTATGTTGAGGCGATTGAAGCCCATGCGCCGGGACGGATCATCATCGATCTGTCCGCCGATTACCGGTTCAATGACCACTGGGCCTATGGCCTGCCGGAGCTAAACCGGAAAAACATCGCCGGCAAAACACGCATCGCCAATCCGGGCTGTTATGCAACGGCGATGCAGCTCGCCATTGCGCCGCTTGTTCCGAAACTTGGCGGGGTTCCGTCAGTGTTCGGTGTCTCCGGTTATTCCGGCGCGGGAACCAAGCCGAGCCCGAAGAACGATCCGGAGCGCCTCAAAGACAATCTCATGCCTTATGCGCTTACCGGCCATAATCATGAGCGCGAGTCGACCCGTCATCTCGGAACAAAGGTTCGCTTCAGCCCGCATGTGCATCCCGCCTTTCGCGGAATTGTCGTCACGGCGCATATTCCGCTTGCGGACAAAATGGATCTCGCTGCGCTGACGCAACTTTTTGAAGAAAAATACGCGCGTGAACCGCTCATCGCCTTGCGAAACGCGCCGCCAGAACTTAAAGATGGAACGAACCGCAAAGGCGTTCTCCTTGGCGGCTTCACCATTAGCGAAGACGCCTCGACCGGGGGCGGCGGCCACGCGGTTGTCGTTGCGGCTGAGGACAATCTCCTCAAGGGGGCGGCGGTCCAGGCCGTGCAGAATATCAATCTCGCTCTTGGTCTCGAAGAACTGAAAGGCATTCTCTAGCGGAAGGAATTTGACAGGCCTATGGCGGCGACGGAAAGCGACTTTCTCATCCAGTCTGCAACTTATCTAGGCGCCGCCGCTGTCGCCGTTCCGGTTTTCAATCGCTTAAAGCTCGGTTCTATTCTCGGTTTTCTCGCCGCCGGCGTCGCTGTTGGCCCTTTCGGTCTCAACCTTCTGCATCAGCCTGAGGGCGTCTTCCACATCGCCGAACTTGGCGTGGTGCTGTTTCTCTTTGTGATCGGCCTCGAACTTTCGTTTTCGCGGCTCTGGTCCATGCGCAAGCAGATTTTCGGGCTCGGCGCCGCGCAGATGATGGTGACGGGCGGCGTTATCGCTTGCCTGTTTGTCCTTGCCGGTGTGATGCCGGCGCCTGCCGCTGCGATCGCAGGGTTTTCCCTCGCTTTTTCATCAACGGCCTTTGCGCTGCAATGGATGAAGGATCGCGGCGAGCTGAACAGCGCATACGGAACACAGTCGTTTTCGGTGCTCTTGTTTCAGGATCTGGCGGTCATTCCGCTGCTTGCCGCCGTTCCTTTTGTCGCGGGCGCGGGCGGTGGAGAAAACGGCGTTGATGCGGCGATCAAGGCTGCGGGCGTTGTCGCGCTTGTCATACTTGTCGGGAGGTTCGGTCTCGACCGCGTCTTCCGCCTTGTCGCCAGTTCCGGTTCGCGTGAGGCGTTTGCGGCGACAGCGTTGTTCGTCGTGGCGCTGGTGTCGCTTTCTGTCGCCTGGGCGGGGTTGTCCATGGCGCTCGGCGCCTTTCTCGCCGGGGCGCTTCTGGCGGAATCCTCGTTCAAGCATCAGATCGAAACCGACATCGAACCGTTTCGCGGTTTGTTGCTCGGCCTCTTTTTCATTTCGATCGGCATGCGCCTCGATCTTGGAATCATCGCCGAGCAATGGCTTCTGGTGGTTGGAGGCGCGATTGGGCTTGTCGCAGTGAAGTCGACAATCCTTTATGGGCTGTCGCGGGCGATGCGGTCGGGACGCAACATCGCGCTGCAAAGCGCCGCGACCTTGTCGCAGGGCGGTGAATTTTCCTTCGTTATTTTCACGCTCGGCGTTAGCGCCGCGCTGTTCACGGATGGGCAAGCAAGCCTGATGGCGGCGATTGTCACCCTGTCCATGGCGTTGACGCCGCTGCTTTATTTTGGGGCGAAACGGCTCTCGCGCGATAGCGGCGAAAGCGCTGACGGACTTGTTGAACCCGAAGGCGGGCGCGATCACGCGATCATCGCCGGGTTTGGCCGCATGGGTCAGATCATATCGCAGGTGCTGCAGAACTCTGGCGTCGACATTATCGCGATCGACCGCAATCCCCGTCACATACGCAATGCGGAGCGGTTCGGCTTCAAGGTTTATTACGGCGACGGGGCGCGGCTCGATATGCTTGAGGCCGCCGGGGCGGCCGACGCGCGCGCGATCATCTTGTGTATGGACGATCCAAAAGCGGTGAACGCCGCCGTGATCATTCTGCGGGAGCGCTTTGCCAATGTGACTATTCTTGCTGTCGCTCATGATCGGATGCATGAGATTGAACTGAGAAAACTCGGTCCTGATGTGATTGTGCGCGAGACGCTTGAATCGAGCATCCTGATTGCGCGCGAAACGCTATCGCGCATGGGGCTCGAGGCGGGGGTGATTGAGGATTACATTCAACAGTTCAGGGCCATCGATCGCGAGCGCTTGCTGGCGCAGATCGACGCCGGCCCCGAAGCTGGGCGGCATTTCATCCATCAGCCTTATAAAAGCCCGGGAAAATAGGCTTAAGACGCCGCCTGACGCACTGCGTCGCAGATGTAATCCACCTGCTCGGGGGTGAGGTAAGGATGCATCGGCAGCGAGAAAATCTCTGACGCGACTTTCTCGGTCGCGGGCAGGCCATTCGCCGGCGCATAATTTGCGAATGCAGGCATAAGGTGAAGCGGCGTCGTATAATAGATCGCCGTAGGCACGCCCATCGCTTTCAGTTTTTTAACAACCTGATCGCGGTTTTCTATACAGAGTGAATAATATCCGTATCCGGAATTCGCGCCGTCGATTTGCGCTTGCGGACGGGCGATATCGGACAAAGCCCGGTCGTAATCGGCCGCGATCCTGCGGCGCGCATCGCGCTCATCATTAAAGATCGCAAGTTTCTCGAGCAAAATCGTCGCCTGGAATGTGTCCATCCGGCCATTGAAGCCGACGCGAACTGATTCCTTGCGAGCTTCGTCCGTGCCGTGCCAGCGAATGGACGCCCAGCGCTCGCGGTCGAGACTGTTCATGCTGAAGATTGCGCCGGCGTCGCCATAGGCGCCAAGCGCCTTGCCCGGAAAGAAGCTGGTGGCGGTCGCCGGGGCGAGACCGCCGACTTCGCGCCCGTCCAATTCTCCGCCAAAGCTCTGCGCCCCGTCTGAGAGCACAAACAGGTCTTCGCGCGCGGCGATGGCGGCGATGGTACGGTAATCTGCGGGCGACCCGAAAAGGTCGATTGGAATGACGGCGCGCGGTTGAAGTTTACCCTCGGCGCGCACAGCCGCGATCCGGTGTTCAAGATCTCTGGGGTCGATGTTGAAAGTCCTGGCGTCGATATCGACAAATACCGGTGTCGCGCCTGCAAGGAGAATGGCGTTCGCCGTCGCGTTGTAAGTGAAGGCCGGAACAAAGACGGCATCGCCCTGGCCGACGCCGCGGGCGAGCAGAGGAATGATCAGCGCCGCCGTGCCGCTCGCGCAGGCGATTACTGTCGAAGCGCCGGTTCGTTCGGCAAGCGTTTCTTCAAGCTCGTCGATTTCAGGGCCGGCGATGTAGCGGCCATGATCGAGAACCGCCTGCAACCGCTTTTCGATGGCGGGACGGATACGGCGCTGCTGCGCTTTCAGATCGATAAAGGCGATGTCGCCAACGGACGATTTGCCTGCAATGGATAAGTTCACAACACTGTTCATGCTCGCCGCCTTTCCGGGGTCTTGTATTGATTGGAGGCCATATCGATTCCGGCCGCCTCTTCGATCCGCAGCGCCCAGTCGAGGGCCATACGCCCGTCTGCGCCGGTGACCTGCGGCGCGATACCTTCAGCGATGGCGGCGGCGAAGGCCGCAGCGCCATAAGCAAGGGGGTCAGTAAAGGAGAGCGGCGCATCTTCGCCGTCGAAACAGGCGTGAAGCGGCGATGGGGTTGTGTTCTCCGCCGCGCGCTTGATGAAATCAAATTCAATAACGCCGTCTTCATAAACCAGCGTCATGCGGCGTTCGGGCGCCCCGTCGCGACGGGACGCGGCCAGCGTTACTGTCGCGCCATTGTCGAGCGTGAGTTCAGCATCGGCCGCGTTGCTGTCGCCAAATGCTGAGAGAGTTTCTATTTCTGCGCCGGTAAGCTTCCTGATGAGGTCGATGTCGTGGATCATCAGGTCAAGCACCACCGACACGTCTTCGCAACGACCGCTGGCGGATGTGTGGCGAATGCAGTCGATTTTCACAGGCGGTTTTTTGCGATCAAAAAGGCCGACGGCCTCGGCGACATAACGCTCCTGATGTCCGACCTGAAAGATCAATCCTTGCACGACTGCAAGCGCGACCAGTTCGTCTGCTTCTTCGAGCGTCAGGGCGACAGGTTTTTCGACAAAGACATGACGGCCCGCGCTGAGCGCTTTGCGTGCGAGTTCGTAATGGGCGAAAGCTGGCGCTGCGATGACCACTGCGTCGGAACGTTCGAGCAATGCATCGAAATCTGTTTCCGCCAATACGTTATGTTTCTTGGCTTGTATAAGCGCCTTTTCAGGATCGAGATCATAAACACAGGTGAGGTCAACGCCGTCAAGCGCCGCGACCTTTCCACAGTGATACCCGCCAAAAACCCCGGCGCCAGCGACGCCGATTTTGATACGCTTGGTCACAAAATTACTGCTCCGCCAGTTGCGCCCCGTTGACCGGCGGGACCAGCCCCCCGAGAAAAGCCGGACCCAGTCTTATCTCATGATACTAACCTGCGTTGCAGCGCAGGAAAGCACCAGCCGAGTTTAGGACGTTCACACTATATTTCCACCTGTTTCGCGACAGGTGTTAAGAGCAATAGTTGTTTTATTTGTCCTTATCCGGCGGTCCGGCGGGCTTTGAAGCGGTCAGCCAGAATGAATGCAAGATCAAGGGATTGGCTTGCATTCAGGCGTGGATCGCAATGGGTATGGTAGCGCGAATGGAGGTCCGCCTCCGAAATTTCCTGGGAGCCGCCCAGGCACTCGGTGACGTTTTGACCGGTCATCTCGAAATGGACGCCGCCCGGAATCGCGCCTTCGCTGTAACAAACATCGAAGAAAGAGCCCACTTCGGACAGGATTGCGTCCACATGGCGGGTCT
>JAUHYK010000047.1 GCA_030426465.1 Alphaproteobacteria bacterium | reverse complement strand
GAATATGTTGCACAATTTATATTGTCGCAAATAGCTTGCATAGTATATCCGAGAGCGCGTCAACATCGCGGCGGCGATGCTGGCGCGCTCCCGTTATACCCAGAACCTTTCCCCCGCCGGTCTCTCCCCCAGCAAAGGCTCTGGAAGCGGTGTTCTCTCCCTGGAACAACCTGAAGATAGCCACAGATAGTCAGCGGCTATAGGAAAGATTGGCCATGTGAATGTTTTTTTGGGCTAAAAACTCGCCAACGGAATCGGCAACGCCTGAACGCGCCGTTTCGATTGAATCTCAGTGATCAATTGCGCCTGATTGCCAATAAACTGGCTTGGCGTTACACCTACGAAGGTCTTGAATTCTTTGATGAAATGAGACTGATCGTAGTAAGCGCCGCCCGCAGCGGACATCCAGTCAAGTTCGCCGGTTCGGATCCTGTCCGCTGCGCGTAAAGCGCGGTATTTGCGCTGAAGAAATTTTGGCGACGCGCCGAAATACATTTTAGCAATCCGGTCTGTTTGACGCCGCGACACGTCCATGCTGTTGATGAGCTCATCCATGCCGAGATCATTTGGGTCCAAGAGCCATTGCGCGAGAGCTTCTGGATATCTCCCGGAGCGGCGCAACGCCCTTCGCGCCAGAAGGCTAGCGAAGAAACGGTCGGCGGCCCCGGCCATTTCCGCCAGGCTGCGCGCATTACGCATTTCGTCGATGCTGGATCGCGCCAGGCCGCCGGCAAACGATGTCAGGTCAATGACCTTGTCGGTCGCTTCTTCCGCATTGATACCACAAAGCGTTATCCAGCCTTTGGGCCGGATGCCGATTCCAAAAACGCGCGCTCCTGCATCCGCCTCCATGCAATAAGCGCCCATGGTCGGGCCAAGAAGAAAGGCCGATGTAATATGCTCTTTTCGGCCGTCTGGCGTATGCAAAAACCCGCTGCCGTTGAGGACGACACGGATATTGCCCATTTCAGCGCAAAGAGGCTGTATCGTCGGCGTTTCCGTAGAGAAATAGTAATATGCACGCACATGATCGCGAAGATCCGCCCGCGGCATATAATATTCCAGCGCCATCGCCTTTACCCGTCTAACCCAGCCAGCGGCATTACAACTCCGTCTGGCGCCCACATTGCGGCGAAACTACGAAGGCTTCGCCTAAATTCTTTTACTCACAACTTAATATGCTTTGACCGCATTCATTTTCTGCATTGCGCGGCTCAACTTCAGTATCATGCGAGGATCTTTTTTACCGATCTCCTGCATAGCCGTTCCAAGTCGCGCCTGAGCTTCGGCGTACTGGCGCGTATACAAGTCCATGTAACCGCCGGAGCGACTGGCAAGGTCACGCGCAAGATTGTCCCGGCCCAATTCATCAAGCCGGGTTTCAAGCAGCTCATATTCCTTGGCGGAATCCATAATCATCTTTACTGCCCGCTCGGCGTCAGCATTTGTCTCGATCGCCTCAATAGCATCGGCAATCTGGTTCATCCGAGATGTATAAAGCTTGATGGCGTCCTCTGATGTTTGCACATCTTTGGCGTAATTCTCATATTCGACGGTTTTTTCCCCCGAATTGGACGATTCAGGGTTCGCATCATTGCCGCTGCCGCACGACGCCAGCCATAACGCCGCAAAGGCGATCAATATACCTTTGATTTTATTCAATATTCTCTCTCCCGGCGTGTCCTAAAAGGACTATATACCGTTATTCAGCATTTCCTATGACCGTCAAGCCGTCAAAAGCAGGTTCTATGCCTGCCGGCAGCATATTTTTGAGGGTCTGATAGTCCATATGGACATGCAGGTTCGTCAGGAGTCCCCGTCCCGGCCGCACGCGCGCAAGCCACTCCAGGGCGAGATCGAGATGCGCATGCGTTTTATGGGGTTTATACTGCAGCGCGTCGACAATCCACGCATTAACACCGGATAAGATTGTAAAACTTTCTTCTGGCAGGCCGACGACATCACTCGAATAGGCGATATCTCCAAAACGGAAGCCAAGCGAATTAACGCCGCCATGATATTGCAAAAAGGCTGTCACAGGGATTGGCCCGGACGGTCCGTCGATGGAAAAATGCTCGCCGCGGGCCGGCATGTCCCGCTTGTCTAGAATTGGCGGGTAGTAACTCCCCGGCGCTTGCTCAAAACAATAGCGAAACCTGTCGACAATGGCACCGCCGGTTGCATCATCGATATACACCGGAATGCGGCGGCGCATTTGCAATGCGAAAATGCGTAGATCGTCAATGCCGTGACTCTGATCGGCGTGATCATGGGTGAACAGCACGGCATCAAGACGGGCACAGCGAGCCGCCAGTAATTGCGAGCGCATATCTGGCGACGTGTCCACCAGCACCGAAGTCACCTTGTCGGGGGCAAATCCAAATTCTGGGTGTTCGCGTTGCACAAGAATGGAACAGCGCGAGCGGCGGTTTTTTGGTTCATTAGGATCACAGGCGCCCCAGTCACCTTTTCCATCCGGCCCGCCAAAGCGCGGAACGCCTCCTGACGAACCGCTTCCGAGAATTGTGACTCGCAATTTTCCCGTCATACACTCGCCCGTGGGTCGGTGGCTTTTGAAAACAGCCGAAAGAAATTGTCTGTAGTGATATGCGCGATCTCTTCCGCGCTTATCCCCTTAATCTCCGCTAGTTTCTCCGCGACATGCACCACATAACCTGGTTCATTGCGCCGCCCGCGCATAGGAACTGGCGCAAGGTACGGGCAATCGGTTTCGATGATGATCCGGTCAAGCGGCGCAGCCTCTGCAATGGCGCGAATATCATTTGCGTTCTTGAAAGTGATGATGCCCGAAAACGAGATAAAACCATCGAGATTAAGCGCCGCGTTTGCAAGCTCCGGCCCGCCCGTATAGCAATGGAGCAGGGGGGTGAAGGCCCCTTCCCTGTGCTCGTTTTCGAGTAATTTCTGCGTTACGTCGTCTGCGTCGCGTGTATGAATGATCAGAGGGAGTTGGGTTTTACGCGCCGCCATAATGTGAGCGCGGAAGACGGCGTCCTGCACATTGCGGTCCGAATATTCGTAATGGAAATCAAGCCCGCATTCGCCAATGCCAACTACATTATCGTCAACCGCCAGATCAATCAGGGTCTTTGCCGCAAGGTCGGGATAGTCTTTTGCATAATGCGGATGAACGCCGATGCTGCGCCAGATCAACGGGTCACGGGCTGCAATTTCCGAGATAGCGTCCGTGGATGACAGTTGATCGGAAATCGTCAACATCGCTGAAACGCCTGCGGCGCGTGCGCGTTCAATGACCTCCGGAAGGTCATCCGCATATTGCTCCGAATGCAGATTAACATGGCTATCGACAAGCATGGGGGTCAGGCCGCTTTACGTTTCAGCGCTTGGCGAATATCGAAGGCGACGGCCTCTAATAACTGGCCTCTGTCGAGGTTTAAGGCCTCGCCGCGCCCCATCAGCGCTGTCACTGCCTGCCATGCTTCCAGAAGATCGCCTGCATCGGCGTTTGTAAATCCAACGGCCGCCCCCTCGGTCGCGGCCGTGCGTGATGCATCACTGAGGCTTGATATGACCGTGTCCCGGAATACTGGCCAGCGTGGCTCTCCCGCCTTGCCGGATACGCCTGAGATAATTCGCGACAAGTCGCTCCCCTTTTGCGCCGCCTGTAAAAATCCATGGGCCAGCTTGATGGCTTCAGCCCCCTCACCTGCCGCCAGCATCAAAGCGTAGCCGGGGCGCCCGCGGGCATGCTCGGCGATATTGCCGGCGTCTGTGGCGCTCACGCCATCATCAAGTAGGAGCTTTTCAATTTCAGCGCTGGCGACTGGCGCCAGGTCGATGCGCCGGCAACGCGACCGTATAGTCGGCAGTAAACGGCCGGGCGCCGATGAAAGAAGGAGCAGGGTAGCCCCTTCGGGCGGCTCTTCAAGCGCTTTCAGCAAGGCATTGGCGGCGTTGCGATTCATGTCGTCAGCGGTGTCCACAATGGCGACGCGCGCGCCGGCCCCGGAGGCGGTGCGGTTCAAAAACTGCGTCAGCTTGCGAATGGTTTCGACTGTGATTTCAGCCTGACGGCGTCCTTTCTTCTCATCATAGAGCCGTTCTGCAACGAAAAGGTCAGGATGGGCCTCAGCGGCGATATGGCGAAAGCTTCTGGCCGTATCAGACATATCCAGGGAATGCTTGTCAGCGAGCGCAGAAGGCTCCAGAAGCGCTCTGGCGATGCGGTAGGCAAGGGTCGCCTTTCCAGCTCCCTCCGGCCCCGCGAGGATCCAGCCATGGGTTAACGTTCCTTCCTCCATGGCGGCGCGCAAACGCTGCTCCAGCGCCGACCGGCCAATTTGACGGGTTTGCATGCGCGGAGGGATCAATTCGTCTTCCATGCCCCGTAACTAGGGGTTTTACGGCCCGTTTGGAAGGGGTGTTCAGCGGTTGAGAAGTGTCGGATAGCGGGTCTGAATAACGGCGCTAATACGCGCTGCAACATCCATGATCTCGCCTTCTGCACTAACAACAGCACAGCGCTCAGGCTCACGCTTTGCGATCTCCAAAAAGGCTTGGCGAACCTTTTCCTGATATGCGGTCCCTTTGGACTCAAATCGCTGTTCTGCGTCACCTGTAGAGCCGGAGCGCTTCAAGCCCTCATCGACAGGGAGATCAAGAATGAAGGTCAGATCGGGCGCCTGCGCCCCGACGACAAGCGTGTAGAGCGTCGAGACAGCGTCCTCTCCCAATTCACCGGCAAGCCCCTGGTAGGCCATGGAAGAGTCTGCGAAGCGATCGGTAATAACGACTGCGCCGCGCGCAAGCGCCGGAATGATTGTGCGTTCAAGATGATCCGCCCGGGACGCATACATCAGCAACGCCTCGGTGAGAGGCGACCATTTGTCGGCCGAGCCTTCAAGCAACAGTTTTCTGATCGCTTCAGCGCCCGGCGACCCTCCCGGTTCACGCGTTAAGACGACTTCACGCCCGGCTTTACGCAACGTTTTGGCCAACACCTGAATTTGAGTCGACTTTCCAGCTCCGTCACCGCCTTCGAAGCTGATGAAAAAGCCGGAGGGAGCATTAGGCGTCATCGTCTAGTCTGCCGAAGGCGCTTCAGGCGCTCCATTTGACGGCTTTGCCAGAAGTTTCCCCGCTGCGAGGCCGATCTTGCCCCAAATGCCTGTTTCGGGAATGGCCTGACCTGCATAAAGCGCATATTCGCGAGCGGGTCCGGATGGCGCTTCGACCCTAAGCGTGCCGATTTGCTGACCTTCCTTGATGGGGGCTGATACTGGCCCCGAATAGATGATGGTTGCTTTCGCTTCATCGAGAAGCGAGCGGTGCAAAATCAGTTTTACAGGCTCCCTCGCGATCAATGGCACGGTTGCCTTTTTGCCTTTGAAGACTTCCGCCTCGCCCACAATATCGCCCGGTTCAAAGAATGTCCGTGTATTGAAATCGTTGAAGGCGAGTCGCAGAAGGCGCGCTGACTCCGTGGCGCGTTCGCGTTCGGAAGAAAGTCCATTGACGACGACAATGCGCCGTTCGCCACCCATGACTGCAGAACCGACAAGACCATAGCCGGATTCTTCCGTATGCCCTGTCTTAAGACCGTCAGCGCCTTCAACCATGTCGAGAATTGGATTGCGGTTTGACTGCCGGATTTTCTCCCAGGTAAATTCGCGTTCAGCGAACAGCGCATAGTACTGGCCATATTCGGAAATGATGCGGCTTGTCAGAATGCCAAGATCGCGCATGCTCATCTTATGGTTTGGGTTGGGCATGCCATGGGGATTGGCGAAGGTGGAATCATTAAGGCCCCATTCATGGGCCTTCTGATTCATCAGTTGAACGAACGCCTCCTCGGAACCGGAAATATTCTCCGCGACGACGATGCAGGCGTCATTGCCGGACTGGACAATAATGCCTCGCAATATATCGAGAACGGGAATGCTGTCGCCAACGCGCACCCACATGGAGGAGCCTTCGCGCTCACGCCACGCTTTCTCACTGACATCAAACTCATCGGTCAGCTTGAGTGATCCGTTTTTCAGCCGTTCAAAGACAATAGCCACTGTCATCAGCTTCGACATGGAGGCTGGCGCCGTTGGAGTGCGTGCGTTTTTCTCATATAGAATCTCGCCGGTGCGGTAATCCATGATCAGCGCATATTCGGCGGGGGTCGTCAGCGGCGTCTGGGCCTGCGCGAAGGACTGTCCGACGCTAAAAGCGGCGAGCGCGAAAGCGGCGATAAACTGCGAAAACTTCAAAACGCGTCTCCTCAACTTACTTGGGCGGCTGATATTTTTTCGCCAACGCTTTGATCTACATCGTTTAAAAGGCATTCTTAGGGCGTTAGCGTGACCAGCGAAGCATCAGCATAACCTGCCCTGCGCACGGCTTCCAATTTTTCTGCGGCAGTCTCTATCGATGAGAATGGCCCCAGATTGACCCGGTAAAACACAGTTCCCGCCTCGGTTTCAACACGAGACATTCTGAGTGTTCCAATATCCCCAAGCTGAGCGCGCAGGCCATCTATATTATCGAGGCGGGAGAGCGCCGCCACTCGGATCAGATAAATCGCCTCTGCCGGCTGGTCGACGCGTGCGGAGGGATGGACCAGGCGCGCATCGTTCGGGTCTGGTGTCGAAAGATCAGCGGCGGGGATTTCCGCATCCGCGCTGTCCGGTGTTTCCGCCTCAGCGATAGCGACCTCCTCCGCGCCTGGGGTCAGGGCGGGGGCGCTTTCCATGCTGGTCAGAAGTTCGGAAATGGGGTCGCAATCAGGGTCAACGCCGGGCCGTATGGTCTCTTGACGGACCGGCGCCGCGCGGGCCACCCGATTCTCACGCGGTGATGTTTTTGGGGCCGCCGCCGTCAGCGGCGCACGCCCGGCGTAACGCACACGAACACGCGCCGTGCCCTGCTGCTCGAAGCCAAGTTGGCGCGCCGCCTCGCGGGACATGTCGATGATGCGGTCGCCCACAAATGGCCCCCGGTCATTGAGCCTGACGACAACGGAGCGACCGTTTTCAAGATTCGTAACTTCCACCATAGAAGGGAGCGGCAGCGTCGTATGCGCCGCCGATAGCCTGTTCATGTCGAAGATTTCGCCATTGGCGGTGAGGCGGCCGTGAAATTGTGATCCGTACCATGAGGCGACGCCGACCTTGGAGTAGTTAGGGTCTTCCGCCGGGTAGTAGGTTTTCCCCTTCACCTTGTAGGGCTTCCCGACTTTGTAGTGAGGATCGCCCCCGCCTCCGCCGGACGATTGTCGAGGCGTCGTTGTGCAGGCCGCAGCGAGCGCCAGAAGCAGCAGTGGAATTAGCTTGAGAAAGGATGACGCCTGAGAGCCCATGGGAATACTGTTTGTTTCGGGTTGCGGGATCGCGCCGCGGAAAGCGTCTATGGATTAGTCCGCGAGGGTTAATACCTTATTAACCATGCTTGACGGTCCCCTGTCACTTCCATGGCAAGTTGCGCCCTCTGCCGTCAGGATGGAAAAGCCACCATGGCCGTCCAAGGCGGCGATATGAAGTTTTACCCTTCCCTGTCTGAATGCAGAACGCTCAGTTGCATCGGCCGGTGTGTCACTGTAGACAGCAGCCGCTGCTCTTGGAGGGGTGGCAGAGTGGTCGATTGCGGCGGTCTTGAAAACCGTTGAGCGTGCGAGCGTTCCGTGGGTTCGAATCCCACCCCCTCCGCCATCATTGCTGCGGGCAACCTCTTTTTAGACCCCCTGATAAAGAAAACGCCGCACCGGAAACGGCGCAGCGTTTGGAGGGAAGATTTGAGCGGCGTAAGAAACGCCGCTCAAAGAACGTCTGTTAGAAGTTACGCTTGAGCGTAAGGGCGAAGGTCCGCGGCTTGCCCGGCGAACCATAGACCGAGCCCACAGCCTCGGCGTCGTTGACCTTCGTGCCGAGATAATATTTGTCGAAAAGGTTTTTCACTTCGAAAGCAATACCCCAGTCATCGTCGGCGGAGTTCCACATGACCCGAAGGTTGCCGAGGAAGTAGCCATCGATAAGGTTGTCAGCCACCAATGTGGGGATCGGCCCGCCCCCGCCAGGGAGCCCGAAGGATTCGAAACCAGCAGACGCTGGAACAACGTTATTTGGAACCAGAAGCTCCCTGACATTGCCCGCTTCTGTAAAGATTTCAGATTGGTAGGAGCCATCGAACCGGAAGCTTAAGCCGCCTCCCCAGACATTTTCAATGTCATACTGTATGCCGATGCTGTACTGCCATTCCGGCGTGTACGGTGTGATATCGCCCAGCGCCACGCCGGTGCCGGCGGTCGGGTCGATTTCCTTATACTGGAAGTCGAGATAGCTCAGTGAAGCATCGATGCTGATTTCCGGAATAGGATAGAAAGCAGCCTCTGCTTCGAAGCCCTTCACCTTGGCCGAACCGACATTGCTAGGGCGCAAGCAAGGCGACTGCTGGCCCACAGGAAGATCCGCGCAGAACGTCGAGTTCAGCACGATGTTATCATATGGGAAGTAGAAGCCGGCGAGATTCAAGCGCAGACGGTTGTCAAACAGGTCCGACTTTAAGCCGAGTTCGTAGGACGTAATGGTTTCCGGTACGTGCGGTGTCGCCTGGCTCGGGAAGAACGGACGAGCGTTGAAGCCGCCGGCGCGATAGCCGGTTGCAATCTGGCCATAGACCATGAGCGCCTCGTTGAACCGATAGTCGAGCGCCACGCGCCAGTCGAGCTGGCTGTTCTTGAAGGTTGCCGTCGTACCGTCAACGCCGAAGAGGAGGCAGTTCGGCTGGTTGCCAATGTCGACAGGGCCGGCTGTCATCGCGCCAAGGAAGAAGTTACACGGGCCCTGCACCGGCGTGAGATCGGGGTTCCGGCGCCGATATAGATAATCTTTCTTGTCCCAGGAATTTCGAACGCCGCCTGTGAGGTGTAGATCCTCAGACAAATTCAGCGTCACGTTTGCGAAAACAGCTTTGTTTGTCGACGGTGTCGGATCAGGGCCGTGGATGAAGTCCAGTTCCGCATACGCGATATTGATACGGCCGGTGTAGAAGCTGTCCGTATCGAAGTAAAAACCGCCAACAGTGAAGTCGACGAAATCGTCAAACAGCTGACCATTGAGGCGAATCTCCTGGCTCCACTGTTCGTTGGTCTGAGTCTGGTTCAGAAGGTTTGGCGCCAACGGCGAACCGTCCACGTCATAAGACCAGTCGGTCTTGTATTTCCGGTAAGATGTCACCGAGAACAAGGAAAGGTTTTCGCTGAGCCCGATATCCATCGTCAGGGCAGCGCCGTAATTGTCCATATCCCGGTGCGGATCGAGCGCCAACGGAGTGTATGGGAACTGCGAGTCTCCAGGATACAGGTTGTTGAATGTCGCATAAGAGACGTAACGCCCGTCATAGCCAGTGAGCGTGTCGCAGCTATTTGGACCCGAAGCAACAAACATACAGTTGTAGGGGATCGCCATTCCGTCTGTGCCGCGGAGCCAAGGCCGCGTAGGGTCATTATTCAATGCGCCGTCCGCGTTTGCATAGAGGAGCGTTGAAACACCCGCATCGTTGCGCTCGCGAGTGTAGTCGCCGGACAAATTGATGTCGACGCTGTCATTTGGCTGCCAGCGCAAGGCAATCTTGGCGCCCGCCATGGAGACGCCGCCATCACGACCAAGTACGGGATCCTGGCCAGTTGCCTGCGTCGGCACATTGGTGCCCGGATGGGTCAACGCATAGTCGAGTCGCTTGATATAGCCCGTCTCATTCTTGCTGACGCCAGAGACGCGCATCGCGAGGGTTTCGGTAATTGGCAAATCATAGATGCCGCGGATATCGATCCGGTCATAAGATCCGTATGTCACCTGGAACGAGCCGGAATTGTCGCCTTTCGGTTTTACGGAATACATCTTGATCGCGCCGCCGATGGAGTTCCGCCCAGCGAGCGTTCCCTGCGGTCCGCGCAAGACTTCCACGCGGTCGACATCCATAAGGTCGAGCAGCGATCCAGTCAGCGTAGGCAGGTAGACGTCATCAATATAAATGCCGACGCCCGGTTCGACTGCAAAGTTCGGATCGTTCTGGCCGATGCCGCGGATATAGGCGATCATCGCGGAACCATATTCCTGGTTTTGCGCCGCAAGCGTCACGTTCGGCGCCTGACGCGCAATTTCGGAAAGCTCTGTCTGGCTGCGTCGTTCGAGCATATCGCCCGTGACGGCCGTGATGGCGAGGGGCGCATCCTGTAGGTTTTGCTCGCGGAACTGCGCCGTGACGACAATCTCGTCAGTTTGCGCAAGTGCTGCGGTTCCTGCGACGCTTGTTAGCGCGGCAAGCGACACGCCGGCGCGTGCAAAAGTTCTTATAGCCGTTTTGCGACTGTTCATCCGTTACCTCCCATGAACTCTGCAATGTGAATCGGTTTTTATTTTTTTTCAGCGATAACATAAATCGCCAGAATCAAAGGTATAATTTCGAGCTTTATTGCTAATCCCCGTCATGTTGTTGCAGTCGGGCAACGACAGGATGGCAATAACGGTATGAAGATTAGTGCCGACAGATTATGCTATTACTTGGAATAATAGTCTTGAGCGCCGGCACGTCAGTGTGCACACGCGTTAAGAAGCGGAGCGATTTATACATTGTTCCGTAAAACATAACCGCCGCTGGCGGTTAGATGTCGAACTTGACGCCTTGAGCGAGCGGCAGCGCGGTCGAGTAATTCACAGTTTGTGTCTGCCGACGCATATAGGCTTTCCACGCGTCTGAGCCGCTTTCACGCCCGCCCCCGGTTTCTTTTTCGCCGCCAAAGGCGCCGCCAATCTCTGCTCCGGAAGGCCCGATATTCACATTGGCGATCCCGCAGTCTGAACCGGTCGCGGAAAGAAATCTCTCAGCCTCCAAAACATCTCGTGTGAAGATGCAAGAAGACAGCCCCTGAGGAACCGAATTTTGCAGCGCGATGGCGTCGTCTAGTTCGCCGTAGCGCATGACATACAAAATGGGCGCAAATGTTTCTTCGAGGACAATACCGCTATGTTCATCCAGCTCTACAATTGCCGGGCGTACATGCCAGCCTTTATCTCCGACATGCTCTCCACCGGTGATGGCGGCGCTCTGGGCCTTTGCGCGGTCCAGCGCATAATGCATCCGGTCCATCGCGGCTTTGTCGATAAGCGGCCCGACAAGAACACCATCTTGCAAAGGGTCGCCGACGGGCAAGGAACTGTAAGCGGCTTTAAGGCGCGATACGAATATGTCGTAAATGCTCTCATGGACAAAGAGGCGGCGCAGGCTTGTGCAGCGCTGACCGGCGGTTCCCGCCGCGGCAAAGCAAACAGCGCGCAGAGAAAGATCAAGATCAGCGCTTGGCGTCACTATTCCGGCGTTGTTGCCGCCAAGCTCCAGCAAGACACGTCCGAACCTTTTTGCGACACGGGGCCCGACCTCTCGGCCCATACGAGTTGAGCCAGTGGCGGAAATGAGCGCGACACGCGGATCATCGACCATTTGTTCCCCGGCGGTGCGCTCGCCGATAATGACCTGGCTCAAATTTTGCGGCGCGCCGTCGAAACGTAAAACGGCGCGCTCAAACAGCGATTGCACAGCGAGTGCGGTCAGCGGTGTTTTTTCGGACGGTTTCCAAAGGCAAGTGTCGCCGCAGATCAAGGCGAGCGTCGCGTTCCATGACCAGACCGCGACAGGAAAATTAAAAGCGGAGATAATTCCGACCGGTCCCAAAGGGTGCCAGCTTTCGCGCATGTGATGGCCGGGGCGCTCAGAAGCGATAGTGAGTCCGTAAAGCTGGCGAGACAGGCCGACAGCGAAATCGCAGATATCGATCATTTCCTGCACTTCGCCGAGCCCCTCGGACAGGAGCTTGCCGCATTCGATTGTTACAAGCCGGCCGAGATCGTCTTTATGCTTGCGAAGCTCGTCCCCGAAGAGGCGCACTAATTCGCCGCGGCGCGGCGCCGGAACCGACCGCCATTCAAGAAAGGCGTCATGGACGAGAGCTATTTTTTCATTGATTACCGACTGATCGTCCGGGGCGACCTGCGCGAGTTCGGACCCGTCGATTGGCGTTGTGACTGAAAGTGGTCCGCATGTGTAAAAGCGCTCTTCAACGCCGAGGCGGCTCATCAGATCGGAAATGTCCATGGGCTTCTCCTTTTCCAGAGCGTCCTACACCCCTACCCAGCCTTTCAGCAACGCCCCGACAGCATAGGCGAAGCACGCAGCCGTCATGCCAATCACAAAGGTTTCAAGCGCTGACATCCACCAGCGTGTAGTGGACCATTTGGACTTCAAGGCCCCAATGCCAAAGAAAACGACGCCGGTCATGATGACGGCGCTCAATAAGGCGTTTGAACCGGCGCCAAAGAGAAATGGTAAAAGCGGCACGGCGCCGCAAATCAGAAAAGCTGCAAAGGTCGCTGCGCCGGCGCGCAAGGGCGACCGGTTAGATTTCGGGGCGCCATATTCTTCTTCGACCATCACCTCGATCCAGCGTTCCTGATGTGACGTAACAATTTCGACCGCCCGGACGAGGTCTTCACCTTCAAACCCCTTCGCAGCGAAAATCTGTCGAATTTCTTCGCGTTCTCCTTCCGGCGACAAGGCGATATGGCGCAGTTCGGTTTCCCGAAGGCGGTGGTAGTCGTCGCGCTCCGCCTTGACGCCGGAATAATTTCCGGCCGCCATGGAAAACCCGTCCGCGATGAGATTGGCGACGCCCAGGATTAAAATGATTGTTGTGGAAAGCTCGGCGCCTGCGACGCCTGCGACAACTGCGAATGTTGTTACGGCGCCGTCTATACCGCCGAGAACCCAGTCGCGCAGATAACTGCTTTGCGGCCCTTTTTTCAGGCGTGCTGCGATCTCCTTCGGATCATGGCTATGCTCAAGGTCAGGATCGCGGGGTGTGGCGCTCATGGGAGCTTTATGGCTTACGCTATAAAACTGCGTCAATCTGCAAATTCGCCACGCTTTATGGCCTGAATTTGATGCGCGCTTTTACGCCATTGCGCCCCAAGCTTACGGGGCGTAAACCGCAGAAAGCATGCCATTTTCGCGAGAGGATCCGCCATGGCCCGTAAATATGACCGCGTGCCGGAGCTTAGTCTCAAAGCCTATACGGATGGAGATTTAGCCGCCCGGCGTGAGTTCGAGGAAGCCCTGTATGAAGGTTTCAAATATTTCGGATTCATCATCCTTAAGGACCACAAAGTTAGCCGCGAGTTGCTCCAGCGCGCCTACGACAAGAGCGCCGAGTTTTTCGCCCTGCCCGAAAAATATAAAATGGAATTCTTCCGCAAGGATGGACAGCGCGGATACACACCATTCGGACGTGAACACGCCAAGGATTCTGACCATCCTGACCTGAAAGAATTCTGGCATGTAGGCCGGGAATTTGAAGCTGGCTCCGATCTTGAGAAAATTTATCCCGCTAATATGTGGCCAGAACAGCCCGATGGTTTTCGCCAGACCTTCATCGAACTCTACGATGCGCTGGAAGACGCCGGACTTGCCATGCTCGAAGCGCTGGCGCCGTCTCTTGATGTGCCCCGAGACTTTTTCCGTAAGATGGCGACAGATGGGAATTCAATCCTGCGCCTCCTCCACTACCCGCCTGTCCCCGATGGCGTCGATCCGGGTTCTATTCGCGCCGCCGCGCATGAAGACATCAATCTAATCACCATACTTGTCGCCGCAAATGGCGCCGGCCTTCAGTTGCTTGACCGAGAAGGCAAATGGCTTCCGGTGGACACCGATCCTGACAATCTCATCGTTGACGCCGGTGACATGCTGGCTCGCGTTTGCAATGACGTTATTCCCGCGACAACTCATCGGGTGGTCAATCCCGAAGGAAGTGTGAATGAGTCCCGCTACTCGATGCCGTTCTTCATGCACCCGCATTCTGACGCGCTCCTTTCATGTCTTGATAGCTGCAAAGGCGACGGCGCCAAATACGAAGACATCACGGCGCATGAGTTTTTGACTCAACGCCTTCGGGAAATTGGTCTCGCAGAGTGACCATAACGATTCGGCGCGCTTCGCATGATGATGTGCCGGTAATGCAGGCGCTGGAACATGACGCCGCGCAGGCTTTCCGCGCGGTGGGTTATGATTTCTGCGCAAACGGCCCTGTGCGTACATTAGAAGAGCATGAACGCGGCCTCACACAAGGCGTGACGTTTGTTGCGGAAATCGGCGGCGACACCGTCGGCTTCATCATGATGTGGCCTGTGGACGGTCATGGGCACATTACAGAAGTTTCTGTTGCGGAGCGCTTTCAGCAACGCGGCATTGGCCGCGCGCTCATAAAGGCGGTCGAAGATTGGGTGCGCGAGCAAGGTTTCTCTTCTGTCACGCTGACAACCTTCCGCGACATTCCCTGGAATGCGCCTTTTTATAGCTCTCTTGGCTATGAAGCGTTTTCGCCTGGCGAAGATGAACATGATCTTCTGGCCATTCAGGCCGAGGAAGCCGGGTCCGGTTACGCAGCCCAATCACGCATCACAATGAGGAAAGTCCTTTAATCTCTGATGCTGTCGCAATGCCAGCAGGTTTCCATCATACCGCCGCCGATGGGGCTTCCCGGCGGAATTTCGGCGTCGGGCGAGGACGCCGCGACTGCCACGGCCGGACGATCCAGATGGGTTTCAATGCGATCGCGCAGCCAGCTATTATGTTCGCGAGCGTTCGCCGAGTTGAACAGCGACGGCCCCAGCCGGTTGGCGATGGCGCGCAATTTCGCTTCCGATTGCGCTCGAACCGACGCCGCCGCGTTCTCACTAAGCGAAAGCTCAATCAGGTCGGACACGAAGCGGTCCTGCATGACATTAGCGATTGGCTGTTCACCAACCTCAGTCGCGGCAAAGACTTGAGCGTCGATGGCGTTGAGGACGTCGCCAAATCCTAGCGCGGAAGAGTTGCGGCGGTGTTGCTCTTCAAGCCGCGCCGCCCGAGCCGGATGCAAAAGCGCGTCAATCGTAATGCTGGCCGCTGAGTCAGCGGCGCTCACCAGATCGAACATCGGGTGCGTATCCGTCTCGAAGACTTCGCCGCCATTATTGCCGTTAAAGGCGCCCATTTGGGGAGTCATCTGGTCCAGAACGGGGTCAGGCAAAACAAGAGCCGACGGATCAAGCGTCTCCAAAAGAGCGGCAAGCGCATCGCGCTGTTTTTCGTCAGCGACAACAGAGCCTTTCGAAAGCGCATCACCTTTTGTCTTGTAGGTAAAGTTATAACCACCCACGAGTTTCGCCGCCGCCACAGCCTGGTAGCGATGGTATAAGTAGATCGGCACAATCACTTCGCGCAATTTCGCCATGGGGGCGCCTTGAGCGATGGATTGTTCTCCAAAGTTGGACAGCGCGACGGCGCGGACAGCCATTACATCGCGCAAGGATTGGACGGGATCGCCGCCATTATCCCAGACGCTGCCATAAGGGTTGCCTGTGCCAACAGAGCGCCCTTCGCTGTCTGCCACAAAGCGCAAACCCGATGCATATCCGTCCGCCAGAATTTTGTTGAGGGCGGCCGCTTCGTCCGTGTCAGGCGCGAATTCGGCGTAAAGCCAGGTCGCGGCGAGCTTGTCCCACTCGCCAATGTCGGTGTCATAGGCTTCGCTTAAATCGAGTGCGCCATCAGCGCCAACGGTAACCAGCGGCGCCGGATAATCCATGACGGATCCGCGGTCGTTCGTGGATGCGGCGAAATTGTGAGCAAAACCAAGGGCGTGCCCAACTTCATGTGCGGCGAGCTGGCGAATGCGTGACAGTGCAATCTCGACCGGATCGTCGGCGCCGCCTTTTCCGGAATTTTGTGCGCCGGCGAGGCCTTCAAAAATCATGCGATCCTGACGCACTCGTTGGCTGCCGAGAATGACGCTGCCTTTGATCATCTCACCTGTGCGCGGATCGGAAACCCCGCCGCCATAGGACCAGCCACGGGTCTGCCGATGTGTCCATGAAATGATATTGTAACGGATATCTCGAGGGTGAGCGCCTTCGGGCAAAGGCTCCACACGGTAAGCGTCTTCGAATCCGGCGGCTTCAAAAGCCTGCGCCCACCACGATGCGCCTTCAATCAGTGCGTCACGAATCTGCGGCGGTGCGCCGGCGTCGACATAAAATACAATCGGCTCTTTCGCCGGACTTGTCGCGGCGTTCGGGTGCTGCTTTTCCAGCCGAAACCGGCGTGCGACGGATTGTTGGATATGTGCCGCAAGCGGCGCGGAGAAATCGTAAAATGGAACATCAATCGCACCCGACCGGACATCGAAAGCGCGCGGCGTATAGCCATCATCTGGCAGGCGCACGAGCGAATGGTGCTGAACCATAGTTATAGCGCGCCCATCCGCCGCCGTCGCACGCACTTCATCTCCGGGCTTATCGCTAACCAGAGTTACATAGGCGTCGAATTCCACATTATCCGGAAACGCCAACGCGTTGGCGGCGTCGGGAAACGTTCTGTCCGCCGCGACAGAAAACGATCCGCCCTTGGGGTGATCTTTCAGCGCGGCAACGACACCAAGGGAATCGAGGGTTAGAAAGCTGGAGATGTCCACCAGGCTCTCACCGTTGGGGCCCGTGGCGCTCACCTCGCCCGACCAGAGGAAAGACCGCGCGAAGGACTCACGCACAGCCTTTTGTTCCAGCGGGTTCTCAGTGGTGGCGCGATAGGTCCAGTTTTCCTGCTCTGCAATTATTCTGTCGCCAATCCGCCGAAAGGCGATCAATGAGCCGCCGTCGAAAAGGCCGCGATCCAGTCCCACCGGGTTTGAGCCAAGCCCGGACGTCAGACCAGCCGCATGAATTGCGCGCAACGAAACGCCGTCCTCATCCGCCGGTGGAAAGACCGCAAAAACCTTGCCCCCCTTTTCATCGGCGAACAGGGTCAGAAATCCGTCTTTTCTTACAAAATCCTTGACGCTGTCATCCCTCCAGTCGCTAGTTGGAGCGGACCGGACTTGCTGTTCGTCTTTCCCGGCGCGGTCCGAAGCATGCGTTGTTTCGGCATTTTCGCGCGCGCAGGCGGAAACAAGTAAAAGAGATGCAAGAGACACAAGGATAAGGCGCATGAAGGTTCCTTTCGGGGTGCGTCTGAGAAGCTGCCGGATTTTCCGGAGAAATGCAAAATTGAATTTTCACCGCTGCATCAAGCGATTGCTTCAAGCTCTTACAGCTTTATAGTTGCAAACATAGCCACAAAGAGAGCGTTTCTGTGAAGTTTACCGGCACCAAGGATTACGTCGCCACTGAAGACCTTAAAGTCGCCGTCAATGCGGCGGTCACGTTGGAGCGCCCTCTGCTCGTCAAGGGCGAGCCCGGGACCGGCAAGACGGTGCTTGCGATCGAAGTCGCCAAGTCGCTTGGCGCGCCGCTCCTTGAATGGCACATCAAGTCCACCACCAAGGCCCATCAGGGGCTTTATGAGTATGACGCTGTTGCGCGCTTGCGCGATGGTCAACTTGGTGAAGAGCGCGCCCGCGATGTCAAAAACTACATTAAGCGCGGCAAATTGTGGGAGGCGTTCACGGCGGATCAGCGTCCGGTTCTTCTTATCGACGAAATCGACAAGGCCGATATCGAGTTTCCAAACGATCTGCTTCAGGAACTCGACCGTATGGAGTTCTATGTCTACGAGACGGGCGAAACCGTAAAAGCGAAACAACGGCCAATCGTCATCATCACATCAAATAATGAAAAGGAATTGCCGGACGCCTTTTTGCGCCGTTGCTTTTTCCACTACATCAAATTTCCTGACGCCGACGTTATGGCGCAGATTGTGGATGTGCATTTTCCCGGCATCAAGAAACGCCTTGTCGCTGACGCCATGAAAGTCTTTTACGAAATTCGGGATGTGCCGGGTCTCAAGAAAAAACCGTCGACCTCGGAACTGCTGGACTGGCTGAAGCTATTAATGGCTGAAGACCTGCCAGAAGAAATTCTTTCCGAGCGCGACCCCCGGAAAGCAATTCCGCCGTTGCATGGCGCCCTTTTGAAGAACGAACAAGACGTTCACATGTTTGAGCGTTTGGCGTTTCTTGCACGGCGTGAAGGATAAATAATGCGGGCGGAAACGCATTGCATTTCCGCAAACGGCCTTTCCCATTTTGTGCGTGATTGTGGAGAAGTGGGCGCGCCAGCGGCCATTCTCCTCCACGGCTTTCCCGATTCATCTGCTGTATGGGAGAAGGTGACGCCGCTGCTTGTTACGTCAGGATTTCGCGTCATCGCGCCAGACCTTCGCGGATTTGGCGAAACCGACATGGCCGCCTCTGTCGCCGATTACGATATCCAAACTGGCGCCTCCAAAGATGTGCTCGCTCTCATGGATGCATTGAAGATTGAGGTTGCACATATTGCAGGACATGATTTTGGGGCGCCGGTCGCGTGGATGCTGGCGGCGCAACGCCCTGAACGGTTCAAGACGTTGACTGCAATATCCGTCGGTCATACGCGGGCGTTTCTGAAAGCCGGATGGGAGCAGAAATGGCGCAGCACCTACATTCTCTTCCATCAATTCCGGGGAGTTTGCGAAGCGGCCTACCGCGCCAATAACTGGGCGCTATTGCGCAAACACTGGTCTGCCCATGGTGATATGGAAGAGACGATCGGTATGCTCTCACGACCCGGGCGCCTTACCGCCGGGCTGAACTGGTATCGCGCGAATATTTCTATTGGCAGGATGTTGAAACCGCCCCCGCAGGGAGCGTTTGGCGAGGAAATTGTGCGCATCCCAACACTCGGTGTCTGGAGCGTCGGCGAGGCTTATCTTACCGAGGCGCAAATGAAACTGTCTGAAGACTATGTAGATGCTCCCTGGCGATATGAGCGGATGAAAAACGCCAGCCACTGGATTTCCTATGACGCGCCGGATGAACTCGCATGGGTCATGATCTCGCACTGGCGAAATCACCCTTAGACCGCGCGGCCTTTCCTCCCCTCCAAAAAGCACTTAAGCTCTCCCGACTTGTGGTGCGTAGAGGGGTTTCGGGGCATGGAAGCGTTGTTCGGCGCGTTGCCGATATTATTGATTTTATTATTTATTTTCGCGCGCAACATTGCCAATCAGCAGCGCCACGCAGAACTCGTCAAGAAATTCAGCAAAATCCAGAAAAGGCGCAAAAGCCGGGTGATCGCCATCGTTCACCGGCAGGAGCCCATGGGCCTGCTTGGCATTCCGATGCTGCGTTATATCGATCTCAATGACGCAGAGGACGTCCTTGAGGCGATCCGCAAGACACCGCCCAATAAGCCGCTTGAATTCATCCTTCACACGCCCGGCGGTCTGGTTTTGCCGGCGGTGCAAATTGCGCGCGCCATCAAAGCGCATCCCGGCAAAAAAACTGTTTTCGTGCCCCACTACGCCATGTCGGGCGGCACGCTGATCGCGCTTGCCGCTGATGAGGTCGTCCTCAGCGAGCATGCGGTGCTCGGGCCTATCGACCCGCAGATCGGCGGACTGCCTGCGGCGTCGGTCGTTCGCGTCGCCAGCGAAAAACCCATTCAGAATACGGAGGATTACACTCTGGTGCTGGCGGATGTCGGCGCCATGGCGATCAACCAGCTTCAAAAGATCGCCCGTGAATTGCTGACAGGAACCGTTTCCGAAAACGCGGCGATCTCCATTTCGGAGCAATTGTCATCGGGCCGTTGGACCCACGATTACCCAATCGCCTATGGCGAAGCAAAAGAGCTTGGACTCAATGTTTCGCGCGATATGCCCAAAGAAATTATGGAGCTGATGGGCCTCTTCCCGGACACGCTGCGCCGTACGAAAAGCGTTCGTTATCTTGAAGATGAACCGGTGGAGCATGCAAGCACGGACAACCGCGTCACCCTGACCGGCTACCAGCCGCAACCGGGCGCCCGCAGTTTCAGCTATGGGCCGTGGAATCCGAAAGAACTGAAAGGCCGCGCTGCGGCCCATGAAGAAAAACGCAAACCCTTCTGGCGCCGCGGCGAAGACTGACGCCCCGCCCGCCTCATCCAATCCCATAGGAACACGCAGATGTATCAGTATAAATTCACCAGCTTCGCCCTATGTCTACTGGGCGCAGCCTGCGCCAGCGCGCCGCAAACGGCCCAACGCTCCGATGTCGTCAATCCATATGATTATTATGCGTTTGACCGCCTCTCGCGCATTGAAATCGCCGAGAAGCTATCCATCAAGTCCGCGTCGCTGGAAGATAATACTACCGTCCTCTCTGCATCAGCCGATGAAAGCATGCTGGCTCATGAACGGGCTGTCACTGGCGATAAGAATGACAGCAACCGGTTGAATAACAAGGTGCTGTCCGGCGGCGGTCAGTCTTACTATGTCCAAGCGCAAAACAGCTTCGAGCAGGATGGTTGGGCGATCGAAGGCGACCGCCTGCGTCACGTTGAAAGCGGACTCTTGTGTCCTTCCGGCATTTCGCTCGGGGAAGAAGGCCGCGCTTTTGAACTGGAGCGTGTGATTGAATTTTCAGACACCCGGCGTGACATCGCCTGTCATTATAGCGCGCCTGATAATGGCGACGGGATCACCGCCTATGCAAGTTACTGGCCCGAGGTGGCGCTGGAGGCCCACGCTGTCGCCGCGGCGCAGACTATCCTTCAGAACTACCCTGTAGAGTCTCAGGTGACTTTGCCTGTCGTGGAAATCACTGCGAGCGACGTCGATCCGGCGATCGGAGAAATCCTTGAGGGGATTGAAGAGCCTCTCGCCGGCGGTTTTGAAATCGGCAGCGTCAACGGAACAGCTTACCGCACTTCGCTTTGGCTTGTGAAAACCCATGGCTGGCATGTGAAACTGCGCGCGACCTATGGTTCAGCCGACCAGGCTTCAGAACTATTGTCGGCCATCCATTTCATGACGTCCCATCTTGCCGTGCGCGCGAAAAATATCGCAGAGCCGATCATGGCGGGCTCCGAAGTCTGACGCGACGACGGCTTAATAGAGAAATTCGGCCTCTTCCGGCACGCGGGAGAAGGCGATTTTAACGCCGAGATAGTTGAGGGCGAGGCCTGACTGGCTGGCGAGCGAGATATGCCGTTTATGCTCGCCTTTCGCAGTCGGCGTTCCGAGACGCTGAAACTTTGCGTCGAGATCGGCGTTGATATCGTCAATCGCTTTCCACAGACCGGCTCGTCGCGCGTCCTTTTCAACCCTTTCGGGTTCCGCGAACAACTCAAGCTGTTCAAGCGCCGTTTCTCCGCATTTCGCCAGGCCATGGAGATAGACCGTGACGCCGCCGAGGCGCGGTAAGGGTCCCTTTCGGCGCTGGTTTGCGCATAATTCCGCCCACATTTCATCAAGTAGCTTCAGAAACAAAAAGCTATCCTGCGAATGCTTGAACCGGCGCGCCGATTGCCACCCTCCTTCCGGGCGAATGCGCACTGAGAGACTGACTGATGAGGCGTGCATCTCGTAATGGCGAAGACGGCTCGCGGCTTTGAGCAGCAGCGCCCGCGCGACAATGCGGGCTTTTTCCGGTGCTTCATGCTCGCGGGTCAGCACCCGGCTATGTCCGATCATGGACTTCTTCGTGGGTTCTTCCACGGTTTCAAATCCGTGCAGCCCATGCCAGAAGCGTTCGCCCATGACAGAGCCCCAGATCGCCCGCGCCTGTTTTGGCTGCAGGCGCCAAAGCGCCATGAAGTTGTTAACATCGGCGCGGGCAAGACGCGCCGCAACGCCGGCGCCGATACCAGGAATATCCGTGAGCGGAATATCCTCCAGCGCATGTGGAAGATCCTCCTGGCGCAGCACCGTCAAGCCATCGGGCTTCACCCGTTCCGCTGCGAGTTTGGCGAGCAGCCGCGTCGGCGCGATGCCGATAGAAGACCGCAAGGCGGGCCCGACATTCCTGGTGATCCCCTCCTTGATGCGGCGCGCGGTGTCCATTGCCCGCGCAGGGTCCTGCTCCGATCGCGACAGCCGAAACGCCGCTTCATCAATCGAATAAACTTTTTCTAGCGGAATATGCCGCTCAATCTCCGTCATGAGCTGTTTGTGCACGACCACATAGCGATCATGACGCGCGGGCATGACCGCTATCCCCGGGCACAGCTTGCGCGCGTCGGCGACTTTGGTTCCCCTTTTAATTCCGAAGGGCCGTGCTTCGTAACTGGCAGCGATGGCGCCCGTGTGCTCCGAGGCGAGCGGGGTCACGATCACCGGCTTGCCCATCAGTTCGGGATGGTCGTGCTGCTCGACGCCGGCGAAATAGGCGTTGAAATCGATGAACAGGCAGGAAAGCGGCCGGTCCGTCGCCGGGGCCACAAGTGAGGCCGCCGGGGGGTCCGCGTCAGGAATCTCAGGTTTTTCCCGTTCTGAACGCATGAGAACAAATATAGAACATTTGTCCTCCGTTGTCCATCACTTGATGGCGTTCGTTTCGTTACAGGAGACCCCGCGCGGCAAGCTCAATGCGGGCCGCAGCTCCATAGAGTGTCGACGGAGCACCTTCTGTCGTACCAGCGGTCAGACCGTCAAAAGACGCAAGCGCTAGTTCGATCTGCTCATGAGCCAGGCTGATAGCGTCAGTAGCGTTGACGTCTGTCGTGTCGATCCCGGCGACCATGTCGCGCGAGGCCAC
This sequence comes from Alphaproteobacteria bacterium, assembly GCA_030426465.1. Lineage (GTDB taxonomy): Bacteria > Pseudomonadota > Alphaproteobacteria > Caulobacterales > Parvularculaceae > Hyphococcus. The sequence continues at coordinate 12,218 of JAUHYK010000047.1, read as the reverse complement.
GAGAAAGCCATAGGCGTCCTGGTATTCATGGGCGTTGCTGATCGATCCGTCATCTTCTACGCCAATGTCGAATTCATCTGCGGCGACGCGGATAATCTCTGAAACTGCAAGCAAAACCACAGCAGGCCGCGCGGCCGGCGTATGAGCGTTAAGGGCTTCGACGGCGTCGCTATATTCGGCATCAACATCGCCTCCCGCCGCCGCAGCCGCAACCAGCGCCGTCAACTCGTCAGCAAATCCGGTTTGCCCGCGTGGACCGAACGCAGGAGCAATCCCCGTATAAAGTTCACTCTCTGGGTGCTTCACATGCATTCTAGCCATATCCTGGGAGCCGCTTTGGTAGAGTTCATAAAAAGCGATGAGATGCCCGCGGACCAGCCCAAGCAGTTTCAGATAGGTGACATCGTCTGTCGCGGGGTCGCCGCTGGATGCCGCAGCGCTCTCGCTTTCGCCTTCGGCGCCCGCTCCCTCGCCTTCAGACTCCCCCGACATCGTGCTCGAAAGGTCGATTTCACCTTCGCCGCCCTCGCCTTCTCCCTCGCCGCCGCAGCCGGTCAGCGCCAATGCGCTTACCGCCGCCAGAGTTGATAAGCCGGTCATGAGTTTCATGCGTCGCGTCATATTGCGCCTCCCAAGGTCTTGCAGGCATGTATAGGGCACTCCACTGTAGATGCAAACGATTCTTAACTGGAGCCGCAATGCTGTTGCAAATAGATCAGGTTCTGACTGCCGAAGAATGCGACGCCATAGCCGAGGCGTCGGCGAGCCCAGCGCTCTGGCGGGACGGCAAGGGAACCGCCAAGGGCGAGGCCCGTGCGGTCAAGGAGAACCAGCAGGCGGATTCAGGCGCCCCCGCGATCAAAGGCGCGTTATCGAAGATTGAGGCGGCGCTTAGCGCCCACCCCGTATTCACGGCGGCGGCCCAGCCCGCCGCTTTCGTGCGGGTGACCATCAACCGCTATGGCGAGGGAATGTCCTATGGCGAGCATGTGGACGCCCCTTACATTAACGGGCAGCGCACCGATCTTTCGTTCACGCTCTTTCTGAGCGGACCGGAAGAGTACGAAGGAGGCGCGCTCGTGATCGATAATGCCGGCCATGAGGACATCATTCGCGGTCCTAAAGGCAGCGTTGTTTTATATCCATCGCGCTCGCTTCACCGGGTGGAAGCCGTCACGGCCGGCGCCCGCCTCGCCTGTATCGGATGGGTTAAAAGCCGCATTCGCGCTGCGGAAGACCGGGCGCTTTTATTCGAACTGGAAGTCGCGCTCGCCGATCTCAAAAAGACGGGAGCGCCGCTTTCCGTCTATAACCGGTTGATGAATATTCGTAACAATCTCCTGCGTCGGTTTGGAGAGTAGCTCTGTGTCGAAATAAAGGGTTGCGGCGCGTCTTGTGAATATCTGCGGCGCCATGGGGCGCGCAACATTCAGGAGTTGATCATGAAGGTCATGATACTAGCCCATGAATCGCCGGGCGATTTTGCACAGCGCGACGACCAGGAAAAATCCGCAACATATATGGGTGAATGGTACGCCTATAGCGGCGCCATGAAAGAGGCGGGCGTCATGCTCAAGGGCGCCGCGCTGGAACAGCCCTCGACGGCGACGGTCGTTTCGGTGCGGAACGGCGTCAGGAAAGTCGAAGACGGTCCGTTTCCGGACACCAAGGAACAACTCGGCGGGTTTTTCGTTATCGACGCGCCCGATATGGCGAAGGCGGTGGAATGGGCGTCGAAGTGCCCGTCCGCAAAGACCGGTTTTGTCGATGTTCGTGCGATCCCTGATTACGGCCAGGACGAATAGGAGCGCGCCATGAACTATCTGTTGATGCTTTACGACAATGAAGACGAATGGACCGCCATGGAGGACGAGAAACGCGATGGCATTCTCGGCTCCTATTTCGCCTATACGGACGCCCTGCGCCAAGCCGGCGCTTATGTAGAAGGCAATCCGCTTGAGCACTCGAAAGAAGGCAAGCGGGCGCGCCAGGGCCGGGTTGAGGACGGCCCTTTCGCTGACGGCAAGGAAACGTTGGGCGGATATTATTTGATCGAGGCGCCTGATCTCGACGCTGCGCTCGACTGGGCGGCGCGCTGTCCTTGCGCCAGCTTCGGCTATGTGGAAGTGCGCCCTGTCTGGAATGTGGGCGGTTAAAGCATGAAGGACGCGCGGGCGATTGCCGAAGAAACCGCCCGCGTATCATATGGTCGCCTGCTCGCCTGGCTCTGCGCGCGGACAGGCGATGTGGCTGCGGCGGAAGACGCCCTTGCGGACGCGTTTCGCGCTGCGCTGGAGCACTGGCCGAAAACCGGCGCGCCCACCTCTCCCGAAGCGTGGATTATTACCGCAGCGCGGCGCAAACTGATTGATCAGGGTCGCAAGGCGAAAACGCGGTTCGAGGCTGAACCTGCGTTGGCGCTCGCTGCTGAGGAAGCAGAGGCGAAAGCACAGACGCAATCTACTTTTCCTGACGAACGTCTGAAGCTGATGTTCATCTGCGCCCATCCCGCCATTGAGCCCAATGTGCGCACGCCCTTGATGTTGCAGACCGTGCTCGGTCTCGACGCCGCCAAAATCGCTTCTGCGTTTTTGACATCGCCCAAAGCTGTGGGCGCGCGTCTAGTGCGCGCCAAACGCAAGATCAAAAGCGCCGGGCTTCCCTTTATCGAACCGCCGCTGGAACAAGTGCCGGAACGCATGTCCGCGGTGCTTGATGCTATTTACGCCGCCTTCGGCGCAGGCTGGAACGAAGTCGACGGCTCCGGACAAACAGGAGACCTGACGCAGGAAGCCATTTTTCTGGCGCAACTCGCAACGTCGCTTGCGCCAGACCAGGCGGAAGCATGGGGCCTTCTTTCCCTGATGCTGCATGCGGAGGCGCGGCGTGAGGCGCGCCATTCCGGCGGCGCTTATGTCCCGTTATCGTCGCAGGATACAACTCAATGGGACCGGCGGATGATTACTGCCGGTGAAGAGGCGTTGGCGACCGCATGGCGTCTGAAATCCATGGGACGGTTCCAGCTGGAAGCCGCCATTCAGTCGGCGCACGCGGCATCAAGGCTAACCGGGCGCGACGTCCAGAGCGATATTATGTTGCTTTATGAAAATCTCGTCCGCATTGCGCCGTCAACGGGCGCGGAGATTGGTTACGCCGCCGCCCTCGCCAGCGCAGGCCGCGCTGAAGACGGATTGGAAATGCTGGAACGCATAGAAAAAGACCGTGTCAAGACCTATCAGCCCTTCTGGGCCGTGCGCGCCCATATTCTCAAAGAAGTGGGTCGCAATGAGGATGCGAACGCGAGCTACGACCGGGCAATCGGCCTGTCTGATAATGACGCAGCGCGCGCTTTTTTACGGTCTCAAAAAACGGCGCCGGTTTGATCCGGCGCCGCTGTTTATTCTCTCAAACGAGGACCTAGAACCAGTAGCTCTTACCGAGGCGCTGAATGAAAAGCGGTGTAGAAGACGGGACCATGTCGACGTTCCACTCAACGGTTTCTCCAACGCTCGCCTGATAGGATTCAACCTGAATAGCGTAGCCTTCGGCTTCGACGCGCACCCACAAACGCGCATCGTTCGAGCGGGCGGGAACGCCGGCATGAATTACCAGCGAATTTCCCTGTTTGCGAACGGTGCCGCCGGCGCTGCGAAAAAGATTCCACGTCTGGTTAAGATCTTCATTATGCAGGCGTCCGCGCAGGGAGCCGCGGCGGATCATGGTGTCTACGTTATCCGGCAGACCGTTCGGAAAATTGATCACCAGATGCACGTCATATTTCGCAGCGCCGCGTTCGCTTTGCGCCGGAACATACTGCGCCGCCGTGTAATTCGCCTGATAGATGCGCCCTTCCATGGAGGCTTCGCGCGTCGCCGCAGGTTCAAGCCCGGGAAGAGAATCGTTGATGCCTTGAATGCCGCCAGCGAGGTCGGCAGGGATCGCCGTCATCAGAACCGCCAGCAAACCAAATCCTTGCGCGAAGGCGCCTTGCCTTGTGATCGGCTGGAAATAAAAAATCGAACCGGCGCCGACGGCGGTCATGCCCAGGACGACCATCCACAATGGAATGTCCGTAAACCCGATAAGGCTGCCGAACTGGACGAACCACTGATTGATCGTGAACAGCGCAGATGACTCACCCTGCTGCTGATAATCCGTCACCAGCGCTGCGATGATGCCGGCCGCACCTGAAAGGGCGAGCCCGGCCATATCTGCAATCGTATAATTCCCCGGCGCTTTTACGCCCTGCTTCACACCATACGGCATTTGAAAACGCTCCCTCACAATACCCCTGCAGCGGATTTAACCACATATTTGCGAAAGGTTTAAGGCTGTTTGTGAGGGCCGTTCAGGCGACTTCGCTGTTTCTGGGCCGCAAGCCCCCGAAATCCACGTCGAACAGGTGCTCGAGGCTGGAGCGGGTCAGTCCCTTTTTTACGAAGTCATAGGCGGTGACGTTCAATGCTTTCAACGCCATACGTTCAATCTGAAGGCCGGTTCCGGCCTCGTTCGGGGTCACATCCACGTCAATAAGGTTCAGACAGGCCAGATCCTGCTCGAAAGCGGCGATCGTCGAGAGCCCGCCCCCGCAAGCCCAGCCAAGCGCGATCCGGTTGACGCCTTCATGGGCGACGACAAGCGCAGTACGCCACTCGCGGGTCAAAACCAGTTCCTCCAACGCTGCAATGATGCGGCGTTGAGCGTTTTCAAAGGTTTCACCATCAGGGAGAAAGCTGGCCCCCGGCGCATCTGCCTGATCGAAACTGTAGGCGAGCCGCGCCGCAAGCTCTTCCCGGGAGGTCGCCTTGATCCAGCCGCTCTTGATTTCTTCGAGGCCTTCATGGGCGATGAGTTCGGGCGGCGTCTTGTTATCGGAGAGCACTATCTCTGCGGTTTCGCGTGTGCGCGGCAGCCCGGAATAAACAGCGAGGTCGAATTGAGCATGACTGAGGGCTGCTCCGGCGGCGGCGGCCTGCTCGCGCCCCATATCGGTCAACGGCACCATGCGCGGGTCCGTCAGGTCTGGCGCAAAATAGTCCACATGCCCGTGCCGCATGAGGTAAATACGCCGCCTGCCTGCGCCCTTCATTGTCTCCGGCCTTTCTGATCTGCCAGCCGGGCATAGCCAAATCGGTCCGGAGACGCCAGCGCCCGCACTGCATTCCCGGCGCAAAAATCGCCTGTCAATGGCTCGCGTCGCATCGTTCCGGGTGATAAAGTCACCCTCAGGGGTAATCCGGAGAGGGCCGGAGGGCGTTTAGTTGAGGGGTAGTCTGAGGGCGATGGCGTTTCGTTCGCCGACATATCTGGCCGGGGCGTTTCTGATCCTGGCGATCAGTTTTGCCATCTATTTCAACGTTGCTGTCCGTGTGGACTCGAGCGCCGCGTTGGCGCGGTTCGACCAGTTAACCGGGCAGAACGCGTCACGGCGGGCCGCCGTCCATGGCGAGCGAGCGTTGCGGCTGCTGGCGAAGGAAGGGCAAACCGAAGAACAGCTCGCTCCCCTGATGTTGCGGGTCGCCGATGCGCAGTTATCGCGCAATCGCAATGAGCGCGCCGCTGGCCTTCTGCGCGACGCTCTTGCGACAAAATCTTCTGACACACTCAACCGGCGCAAACGCGCGCTTTATGAAGACAAGCTTGCGCGCGCTTCTGTCCTGTCGGGCGATATTGAAACCGCCGTTGCTATCTACGCTTCATTTCTGGACCTTGCGGGCGATGACGCCGTGCGCAACGCTGATGAATCAGCGGCGATTTCCGCATTCTATGCCGACCGCGTCGCGGAAGCGGAACAGCTATTCGCCGCCGCGCTCAACCATGCGCGCCCTTACGAATCCACCGTCGGCGCGCGCGAAGCGCAGCTTGCAGCAGCCACAAACATGGCGTCGCTCGGCGCCTTTTACGCCATGCGTGAAAATGGCGCTTATGCCGCGGCCGGCCTTTTATCCTCAGCCTATCTGATCCGCACCAAACTGCTTGGCGACGATCATCAGGATACGGTGCAATTGACGCTTGTTCTGGGGCCGGTTTATTCGGGCATGGGCAGGCTGGACGACGCAGAGAAGCTTTACCTTGACGCTTTCCATGCCCAGGAACAGCTTAAAGGCGCGAACAGTCCCGATCTTAGCCTCTATATCAAGCTCCTTACGGGCATCTACGAAAGGCAAGGCCGCTATACAGAAGCGCAGGCCCTGCAGGAGCATATGCGCAACCTTTTCCGCGATGCGTTTGGCGCACAGCGTTACGCCGTCAATCGCGAGCGCGACCGCCGGGAGGACATCAACCGGCCGGTGTCGCAACTGTTCCTGCTGAAATCTGATTATGCGCCCGGCGATCTTGTTTCCGCCGCAGAATTTTCAATCCCAACGGCGAAGTCGCCGAACATCGATGAAATGAAATTACGGCTTGCGGGCGATATGGATGCAGATCCGCGCGAGGCGAACCTGCCCGCGCGGCTGGCGCAATTGATCTCTCTTTGTCGCTCTGAATCTGGCGAGCGGATTTCCCTACGCTCCGGCTATCGCTCCTACGCCACGCAGAAAGTGCTTTACGCCAATATCGGCGATAAAGGCACGGTTACGCCGCCGGGCATGTCCGAGCATCAGACCGGCCTCGCCGCTGACATCAATGTCGAAAACCGCTTCATGCGGCCAAGCGACCGCGCCTATCAGTGCTTTGAGGAAAACGCCTATCGGTTCGGCTTTATCCTCTCCTATCCGCCGGGCAATGACTATTTGCCGGGCGCCGATCCTTATGAGCCCTGGCATTGGCGCTATGTCGGCGTTTCCACCGCCCAGCTTTACCGTGAGGCGGGACCCTATCAGAAACCACAGGAATTTCTAGCCGCCCTTCCCTGCTACCAGGAGCGGGCCGCCAATGGCGTTTTTCCCGCAAGCGGCGAAGACGACCTGTGTCTTTCGGGCAAGCCGGAAATCAAGGTTGCGGCGAGCGAAAAGGACCGTCTGCAACCTGCCGACGAAGACGCCAAGGCGGCCCGTATCTTGAATAAACTCCCGGCAGCGCGCGCGCCGCGCTGACAAACAAAAGCGGCGGCAAGCCGTGAGCCGGGTGAATTCATGCAGGAAGATATCGGCGCTTCGCCGAAAGCACGTATTGTTTATGTTGGCGATGGAGACGAAGGACGTGCGGCGTTAACCGTCGCTTTCGAGGATGCCGGCTATGCGCTTGTCTCGCATGAGGACGCCTCGCGCGCGGACGCCGATATTGGCCTGATTGATTTGCGCGGCCGCCACGTATCGAGCCGCAAGGCCCAGTCCATCGCCGGGCTCTTGCGCAAATCCTCACCGGAATCATCGATTCTGATCATAATTGATCCCTATATCAACGAGACGGCCCGCCGCGCCCTGCGCCGCCATGGCGAACTCGTGGTTATGCTAACCAAACCAGATGGGCTGATCGAACGCTGCCGCCAGGTTCTGCGGCTGCGCAATATCGCCGAAGAAGCAGGGGAGCGGCTGAAAAGCCTTGCCAGTCTCAATCGCCTTAATGATTTTCCTCCGATTTCGGCGCCGGCAGGCGCTTTAAAAGTTCTCATCGCCGGTGAAGCCGGCCCCGTCGCCCTCGCCGCTCTGAACGCCCTCAAACCGGTTACCGAACAATGCATCTGCGTCTTCTCGGCCGGACAGGCGCTGCGCGCGGTGGAGAGCATGCAATTCGACGCCGCGATATTTTTACCCAAGCGCGACAGCGATCCGCTGATGAGCCTTTCCCGCTCGCTTCGCCGTCATCCCAAACACGCAAATATGCCGATCATTTTTCCTTTGCATGATCCGGATGAAACGGCGGAATACGCCATACGCGGGGCGTCGGATTTCATGCTGACAGGTCACATCGCCGCCGATCTCAGTCCAAAAGCCCAACTTGCAGCGCGCCGCGCACGGCTCTTGAAATCCATGCGTAAATTTCTTCAGGCTTGTGAGGGCGATGGCGTGCGCGATGCAGGCTCCGGCGCCTTTACAGCGACGTTCCTTGCCGAACACGGCGCGAGGCTTTGCGCACGCGCGGATCAGAGCGGGCGCGGCATGTCCATGATCGCTCTGCGCATCGAAACCGAGTCGAAAGAGCACGGAGAAGCCGAGCCCGGCCGCCGCGCCTTGCACCAGGCGGCGCGGCTTATCAATCGCGTCACCCGCGCGGAGGATATGGTGGCGCGCGTTGCGACTGATACGTTTCTAGTGATGATGCCGTCAACGACAGAGCGTGACGCCGGGAAAGCGGCGTTGCGCATTCAGGGGGTGCTTGAAAACACCGTTTTTCGCAGCGCCGGCGATGATCTCCTGTACGGGGTCAATGTCTCGGCTGTTCCGTGCAGGCGCCCTGAAGGCTTATGCGTTGAAGAAAGCGTCGCCCTGGCGCTGGCGATGCTTCGTGAAAACGCAGAAATCGCCTTCAACGGCTCACCCTGAAAGTGATTTAGCCGCGGTCGCGCAAAAGCCGCTGTTTCTGGCGGTTCCAGTCTCGTTGTTTCGAGGTGTCCCGCTTGTCGTGTATCTTCTTGCCTTGAGCGAGCCCGAGCTCCAGCTTGGCGCGCCCACGCTCGTTGAAATAGAGCCGCAAGGGCGTCAGCGTATAACCTTTACGCTCAACCGCTTGCGCCAGACGCGCGATCTCGCGCTTATGCAGCAAAAGTTTGCGCTTGCGTTTCGGCTCGTGATTTTCGCGATTGCCCGCCGAATATTCCGGAATATTGGCGTTGATGAGCCAGATCGCGCCGTCTTCAGGCGAGGCGTAGCTTTCCGCGATATTGGCTTTGCCTTCACGCAGCGCCTTCACCTCGGTGCCGGTCAGCATAATCCCAGCCTCTATCACGTCCTCGACGAAATATTCGTGACGCGCCCGGCGGTTCTCCGCAATGATCTTGCGGCCTTCTTTGTCTTTGTCAGACATCAGCCGATCAGGCCGAGCTCTTCCAGAGCGGCCCGCACTTTTGCTTTCGATGCATCATTCGGCGCAACCATGGGCAGGCGCAACTCGTCTGTGCATAGCCCCAACAGAGAGAGGGCGTATTTCACAGGCCCCGGACTGGCGTCGGAGAAAAGCGCGTCATGGAGCGGCGTCAGCCGGTCCTGAAGCGCCCGCGCCGTAACATAGTCGTCGCCGAGACATGCATCCTGCATATGCGCGCACAAATCCGGCGCGACATTTGAGGTAACCGAAATACAGCCGACGCCGCCCATCGCATTGAAGCCGACCGCCGTCATATCCTCGCCTGAAAGCTGGGTGAAATCGGGCGCACATTCGCGGCGCTGCACCGCGACGCGGGCGAGATCGCCTGTGGCGTCCTTGACGCCGACAATGCGCGGGAGTTTCGACAGCGTCGCCATCGTGTCCCGCGCGAGGCCGACAACAGTGCGCGCCGGGATGTTGTAGAGAATGATCGGGATATCCGTCGCATTATGCAGCGCAGTGTAATGTGCGACGAGGCCAGCCTGGCTCGGCCGGTTATAATAGCCTGTGACCGCCAGAATCGCATCGACGCCAATATTTTGAACGCGCTGCGCCATGGAGATAGCGTAGGCCGTTTCATTGGATCCCGCTCCGCCGATGACAGGCACGCGCCCACCCGCGACTTCGACGCAGAGCGAGATCACCCGCTCATGCTCCTCATCCGACAGGGTCGCCGATTCGCCTGTTGTCCCCACAGGCACAAGGCCGTGGGTGCCTGCCGCGATCTGGCGTTCGACCATATCCTGAAAGGCTCGCTCGTCGACGGCTCCATCCCTGAATGGCGTGACGAGGGCCGTAATTGACCCTTTAAACTGTGTCATTGGCTCTGTTTTTCTCAAATTTAAGGTCACCCCTAGCGTCACCGCGCGGTTTCAGCAAGCGCTGCTGTTTGGATGGCGCGCAGTTTAGGCTATTGTGAGGCTAACCGGTGTTCTGAAGCGGGAGTTTAGACGGTATGGTGCGTATAGCGCCCAAGGGGGGGATGGCCTTGGATATGGCATGGCGCTTTCCGGCAAAGGTTCAGGCAGCTCTGAGGGCTGCTGCAGCGGCGTTGGCGGTCTTGACCGTGGCGGCGCCCGTCGGCGTTGGCGCGAGCATGAGCGAAATTGCGCCGCGCATAAAGCCGCTAGCGCCGGGACCGCTTTACATGAGCCGGGGCGACAAGGAACGGTTGATCGCCGCTCACGCAGCCCTGAAGTCGCGCCAGTTTCCCACAGCCATTTCGCTGATCAGCCTTGTTAACGATCCCATCGCCAAGGGGCTTGGCGAGTGGATGTATTTCATGGCCCAGGACCCCGCCGTTGATTTCAATCTGGCGGACTCCTTCCTTGACGCCAATCCCGATTGGCCGGCGCGTTCGCGCATCCATGCCTGGATCGAGAAAAAGATTCCGGACTCGGCGCCTGCTGATCAGGTCCTCGCCTTTTTCGACTCGAGAGAGCCCGTCACCGGCTATGGCAAGTTACAGCTTGCACGCGCGCTTTTCGCCGTCGGCGATATCACTGGCGGCGAAGAGCAACTACGCGACGCCTGGATCAACAGCACTTTCACCCTCGCCGAGGAAAGGCGTGTCCTTTCCAATTATGGCGGTCGGTTGACCGAAAAAGATCACGCCGCCCGTGTCGATCACTTGCTCTGGGGCCGTCAGGTTACGAACGCGCGCCGGGTTTTCCCGTATCTGGACTCTCATGATCGTAAAAATGCTGAAGCGCGCGCGGCGCTGTTGTTGCAAGCCTCAAGCGCACAGAAGCTTTTCGACCGTCTTCCGGAAAAAGATCAGCTCGATTCCGGCATGCTGCATGCTGCGGTTCGCTATCATCGCCGCCGCGGCGAGGAGCAATTTGCGATGGCGCTGGCGCAATTGGCGCCGGAAGACCCGGCGGATATTCGCAATGGCGGACGCTGGTGGGATGAGCGCAGTCTCCTCATGCGCTGGGCGTTGAAAAACGGCCGCTTCGCCGATGCTTATGAAGTCGCCGCCGGCCATCGCATGAGTGAAGGCGCCGATTACGCTGAAGCAGAGTTTTATGCTGGCTGGATTGCGCTGCGGTTCCTGAATGCGCCGGAACGTGCGGAAACGCATTTCCTCGCCCTCGCCTCAGAGGTTGGCTCGCCTATATCGGTCTCACGAGCGCAATACTGGCTTGGCCGCGCGGCAGAAGGAAAAGGCGACACCGCAAGCGCCAACGCCTATTACGCAAACGCCGCCCAGCATTTTTATTCCTATTACGGACAATTGGCGGCCGAAAAACTCGGCGGCGCATATGTCGCCTCGGAATTCGACGCGGTTGCCCAATCAACGCCCATGGACCGTGCGCTCTTTACGTCGCGGCCGACAGTGGCGGCGCTACGGATGCTGACCGATCTCGATCTTGAATATGAGTTCATGGTCTTCGCCTATCATGTGGACGATCAGCTGGAGCGGCCCGGTGAATATATCGAACTGGCCAAACTCACCAATGGCGAGGGCGCACCGCACCTTACCGTGCGCGCGGGCAAAGTGGCGATCCAGCGCGGCGCCTTCACGCCAGACGTCGCCTATCCCTTGATCTTCGTGCCGGATGAGGCTGCAAAATTCGTCTCGCCGGAAATCATCCTCGGCCTTTCGCGTCAGGAAAGCGAATTCAACCCCCGCGCCTATTCGCGCGCAGGCGCCCGCGGCGTGATGCAGCTCATTCCGACGACAGCGCAGATCACCGCCCGCAAGGAAGGTCTGGTCTATTCACGCGGCGCCTTGCTTGATGACCCGGCATACAACATGACGCTTGGCTCTGCTCATTTGTCCCACCTGATTGACCGCTTCGACGGCTCTCTGGTGATGACGTTCGCCGGATATAACGCCGGCGCGGCGCGTGTCGATCAGTGGGTCAGAGACTATGGTGATCCGCGCAGCGACAGCGTTGATCCGCTCGACTGGGTTGAACTGATCCCGTTCTCCGAAACCCGCAACTATGTTCAGCGCGTTCTTGAAAATGTGCAGGTCTATCGCGGGCGGCTGAATGAAAAGCCGATCCCCGGCAAGCTCGCCGCGGACATTGAACGCGGCGGCGCGCGCAACCGTGTCGCCAATGCGTTGGCGCCGTCCGTTGTACTGGCGAACGCTGCATCGCGGTTCGGGCAGATGACGCTTCCACCTGTGCCGGCGCGTACTGAAGAACGCGCCAGACTTTACGCCATGAAAAACCCGCCACGCATGCCCGGTGATGTCGGCGCCCCTCTGACGGCGCCCGATGAGGCCGCAAGCGCGTCTC
>JAUHYK010000046.1 GCA_030426465.1 Alphaproteobacteria bacterium | reverse complement strand
GAATCGAAATGCAGGATAAAACGGCGACGGCTGACAGGATTATCTTGCTGCGGCTCATCATTACACCGCCAGCGCGCGTTGATCTTCGCGGCCCATAGCAATCAGGAATGGGTCTTTTTTCTGCATCGCCGAGAAATCAGTTTTCGACGACAGGCCCATCCAGTTCCAGCGGATAAGTTCCTGCGCGATGGGTGCGCCGAGTGTTGCGCCGGGCCCGGCGAGGATCAGCTTGTCCGGCGCGAATTCCTTGATGGCGATCTCGATGGATTTTGAGAAATCATAGGTCTCAACAATCTGATGGCCGAAAGTATAGTCGTAAAGCGCATCCAGATCAGTCGAATGCGGCGACCAGATCGCGCCGCGCCCGTCGATCATAGGAAGCGCCGGCGCCTCGAACAGATCGGCGGACATGGTGTTGAACGCCGCGTCCGAGACATGGGCGAGCATCGGCGTGTGAAACGCCGCATGACGCGCGAGCCGGAACGGATAACGCTCTTCAGCTTTTGGGAGCACACGCTCCATCGCCGCCATGCCGGCCTCATCGCCCGCAAGCACCGCCATGCCGCCAAGCCGGATAGAAAGATAAGCCTCGCCTTCGGTGCGGCCGGCGTGGACCGCGTCGCTGATGGCTTTGAGGTTCGCTTTGCTCTCGCGCCAGTCTTCGCCAACGAATGGATAGATGAGCTGTCCGCCTTTGCCTTGGCTTTCCATCAGTGAGCCCATGGTGTCCACAAGGCGGATGGCGTTTGCCGAATTAACGGCGCCGGCGCCCGCAAGCGTCAGATACCAGCCGAGCGAGTTGCCGCAGACGGCGACGATGTCGAATTCATCACGGTTGATGGCGGCGAAGTCGGCAAGGGCGCAGCTATAGATCAGCGCAGAAGCGTTGATGGATGACGCATGTTTTGCTGCGGAATATGCCTTGGCGTTATCTAGCGCGGAGACAGGTTCACGGTTTTGCGATGCACGCCAGTCATCGACGCCTTTGATGAAGGCCGCCTTGTCGGCGTGATGGCGCGTCAGATAGCCAAGCTCATCCTTGCCATAGGTTCCCCGGCCCGGAAAAATGACGACGGCTGATTTTTTCATTCCGCAGCTCGTTTGTTTGTCTTGCCTATCAGCGCCACAGCCGCATTAACGATGTCAACCTCGCTGATCAGCACTGTATCGGCGGCCGGTCCTAATGGGACAAATGTGTCGACGCCGGTAATACGACAGAGGTTGCGGGAGAGGCCCCGGTCGGCGAATTGCGCAATGATTTCCTCGCTCATGGAGCCTGATTTGCGGCACTCATCGACAATGAGGACATTCTCGCAGGCGCTGATGGCGTCGATAATCGCGTCCATAGGCAGCGGCGCGAGCCAGCGTAAATCGATGATGCGCGTAGAAACGCCGTTCTCAGTAAGCGCTTTCGTTGCGCGCTGAGACAGCCAGGCCCCATTGCCATAGGTGATGATGGCGAGGTCTTTGCCGTCGCCGATCTGGTTGACGGCGCCAAAATCGGCCTTGCCTTCGATGTCGTTGAAGACGGAGGTCATCAATCCGTCGCCCTCGGCGTACAGATCTTTCACCGGGTAAAGGGCGATGGGTTCGAGGAAGACGACGACGCGGCCTTCTTCGCGGGCGAGGCGGAACGCTTCGCGCATCATCTTCACCGCTTCTGCGCCGGAGGACGGACAAGCGAGAATGACGCCGGGAATGTCGCGGAAGATGGCGACGGAGTTGTCATTATGGAAGTGCCCGCCGAACCCTTTCTGATAGGCGAGGCCGGCAATGCGCACGACCATGGGATTTGTGTATTGCCCGTTTGAGAAGAAAGAGAGGGAGGCGGCTTCTCCGCGCAACTGGTCCTCGGCATTGTGGACATAAGCGAGGAACTGAATTTCGGGCACGGGGATGTAGCCGTTATGGCCCAGGCCGATAGCCATCCCCAAAATGGATTGTTCGTCGAGAATGGTGTCGAACACGCGTGATGGTCCGAATTTCGGTTGCAGGCGAGTAGTCGCGCCGTAAACGCCGCCTTTTTTCGCTACATCCTCGCCGAAGACGACGACGTTTTCGTCGCGCTCCATTTGCTCGGCGAGGGTGAGGGCGATAAGCCGTGACATGTGTTGCGGCTCGGCTTTGGCGCGGGTGTCATCCGGTGCATTCGCCATTGTTTTGCCGGGGCGGATCGCGCGGCGTGGGCGGGCAGGAGGAAGCAAAGAGGCCGTCACTTCCGCCGCGCTTGTTAGTTTGGGGCGTCTGGTCGCCTGCTCCATGGCGCGGTAAACCCGCCCACCGATGTCGGTGTAAAGAGTTTCGATATCTTCGAGAGACATGACGCCTTCTTCGATGAGACGGCGGGCAGTGTGCAACAGAGGGTCCTGAGCGGCTTCTTTTTCGATTTCTGCGCGGTCGCGATAGGTGCTTTCAACGTCGGAACCGGCGTGTCCCATGAGGCGTACGGTTCTCAAATGCAGGAAAACCGGCGCCCGTGCTCCCCGTGCGCATCGTTCGGCGGCGTGCGCGGCGCGCATGGCGTCGACCACATCGCGGCCGTCGCCGGAAATGTATCGCAGTCCAGCCCGTGCGCCATAATTGGCGGCAATCCACCCATCCGGCGTTTTCACAGAAATGCCGATGCCGTTGTCCTCGCAGACAAAAACGAGCGGCAGGGGAAGGCCGCGATAACCCGTGTGGGCGGCGGCGTTTATTGCTCCCACGGCCGTTGAATGGTTCGCCGAGGCGTCGCCGAAGGAACAAAGGACAACACCGTCGCGCGGCAGTTCAGGATCTGGCCGCCTGTGAGTGCGCGACAGGGCGATGGAAAAGGCCGCGCCCATGGCCTTGGGCAGATGCGACGCGATGGTCGATGTTTGCGGCGGAATGAAAAGCGGCTTTGATCCGATGACCTTGTGACGCCCGCCCGAAATAGGGTCTTCAGAAGAGGCAACGAAAGACAACGCCATATTCCAGATCGGTGTTTCACCCGGAAGCTTTGAGGCGCGCTCCACATAAAACGCGCCGGAGCGGTAATGCAGAAACGCCAAATCATCGACACGGAAGGCGCGCGCCACGGCGGCGTTGCCTTCATGGCCGGAGGAGCCGATTGAGTAGAAACCGCGCTTTTCAGCGCCGAGCCTGCGGGCCTCAAGGTCGAGGCGGCGGCTTGTCAGCTGGCTCTCGAACAGAGCGGCGAGGTCTCGCGCGGTTATCCCGGCGTTGGCAAGAGTTGTTTCCGCCAGTGGCGCGGGCAGGCGCCCGGCCTGAAGCCGTGTCAAAAATCCGTCCGCTGATGCGGCAATCGCCCCTGCCATGGATAGGTTTCCCGCCTTTAATATCAGTCACTTCACCCTATCATCACCTAGCCTTCTGCTGGGGCCTTGTGGATGAGCGGGGGTTGCGTCTACTCCTTATCAGGCACATCTCATTTGCCAAGTAGGAGACCCAAGGCGGTATGGCGGACGGTTTAAAATATCCGGAATTGGGTGAGCCACTGGCCTCGGCGCATCCCAGCAAGGCAACCCAGGAGGCGTTGCGGAAGCGGCGGTCCACGCCGGCTGATTTCCTCACCGGGCCGGGCCCAGACACGGCGCAGCTTCAGGATATACTGACTATCGCTGCGCGTGTGCCCGATCACCGGCGCGTGGTTCCGTTTCGTTTCATTGTGTTTGAGGGGGAGGCTAGAGCGCGTTTCGGCCACGCCCTGAAAGAGGTGTTTCTGGAAAATGAGCCCGACGCGGACCCGGCGAGAGCGGAGTGTGAGGGTAACCGGTTTCTGCGCGCGCCGGTGGTGGTCGCCGTTATCTCCAGCACTAATCCTGATCATCGTACGCCTGAATGGGAGCAAATTTTGACCTCCGGCGCGGTCTGTCAAAACATGCTGCTGGCCGCTTCAGCTTATGGGTTCGCTGCGCAATGGCTGACAGAATGGTATGCTTTCGACGCAAAGGCGCTTGCCGCATTGGGGCTTGAACCTGGTGAAAAAGTCGCAGGCTACATTTATATTGGAACCGCAAAAGAAGAACCCAAAGAGCGCGGGCGTCCGGATATGAAAACAATTATCAGCCGCTGGGGCGAATAAGGTTCACGCTTGTGTGATGTCGCTGCGCAAAGCGACAGATCACCTTATAGTCTATCGTCTGAATGATTGGAAACGAGAAGGACGGACTTCATGATGTTGAGAGAATTTGCCCTTGTTGGCGCCGCTATACTTGCCATTACGGCTTGCGGACAATCCGCGGACAGCCAGGGCGCGAGCGAGGCGACGGCTAACGAGACGGCGAGTGCGCAACAGGACGCGGGCGCTGCTGAATTCGAGGCGATCTCCGGCGTTTACGAACCGGACTATAAACACCGCTACATCACTTTTTCCTATTTCCACCAAGGCTATTCCAACCCGTGGCTACGCTGGGACAATTGGACCGGCGCGCTGAACTGGGACGCTGAGGCGCCTGAAAATTCCAGCGTTAGCATCACGATAGATGCGACATCTGTCGATAGCGGCGTTGAGGAGTTTGACGGACATTTAAATGGCGAACGCTTTTTCGACACCGCCAATCATCCTGAAATTACGTTCACAAGCACCAGTGTAGAAAAAACCGGCGCCAATACTGGTAAGATCACCGGAGACTTGACCATCAAAAGCGTCACCAAGCCGGTGACGATCGATGTGGTGTTTCACAAAGGCGCCTATGACGAACGTAGCGACAAATACAAGCTTGGCTTTTCGGGCGAGACGAAGCTATTGCGGTCGGAATTTGATCTGGGCTTCCTGGTCCCCATTGTCAGCGATGAAGTTGAAGTAGTCATTGAATCCGAGTGGGAGATGCCCGCTCCAGCAACTGAGTAAACCTTGACCGGCGCGCGTTACAGTCCTGTCGCTGCAATCCTCCACTGGGCGATTGCAGCGCTTATTATTGGACAGATTATCGGCGGCAAATATATGCATGGGCTGGCGAATTCTTCGCCGGTCAAATTTGATCTCTACCAGCTGCATAAGTCTTTCGGGCTGACGATCCTGTTGTTGTCATTGCTGCGGCTGGGCTGGCGTTTTACGCATAGGGCGCCGGCGTTGCCCGCAGCTATGCCGGATTGGCAAAAATTTGCAGCGCGCGGAACGCATTGGATGTTTTATGCGTTGATGATTTTAACGCCGCTCGCCGGTTGGGCGATCGTTTCGGTTTCACCCACCGATATTCCGACCAAATGGTTCGGGATCATCCCTGTACCTCATCTTCCGTTCTTTGGCGGCGTTACGGATCGCGAAGCGGTCGAGCATATTATGGAAGAGCGTCATGAGCTACTAGCCTATGCAATTTTTGCGCTCTTGACGTTGCATGTAGGCGCGGCGCTGAAACATGCTTTCATCGATAAGGACGGTGTTTTTGGAAGTATGATTCCGAAACGTAAAAGCACATGGTCGGGGCTTGCCGGGGTTTTCGCAGCACTCGGCGCGGCGTCGTTATTGTATCTTACAGGCGCCGGCGCCCCGCCGGAGCAGGCGACGAGTGCCGCCCATTCGCATAGCGCCGGTGGCGGTGATTGGATCGTTGATTACGATCAAAGCAAGCTTGTTTTTGTGGGCTCGGAAAATGGTAAGGAGTTCACAGGCGCATTCGGGAATTTTCAGGCGGAAATAGAGTTCGATCCCGATGATCCAGACGACGCTGAAATTCGCGTCATCGTTTCAACAGCGTCAGCCTCCACCGGCGATTCACTGCGTGATTCCAATCTTCCGGGGACCGAATGGCTTGATGTCAAAAATCATCCGCAGGCGACTTTTGAATCAACGGATGTGCGAGTGCTTGGCAATGGCGAATATGTCGCCGATGGAAGTTTGACCATCAAGGATATTGAGCGGCCGGTAACGCTCAATTTTACTCTTGATTTCATGGAAGACAAGGCGCGCGCCAGTGGCGGCGCTGATCTGATCCGCACTGACTTCGATCTCGGGAAAAATACTTCGTGGCTCGAAGAAGAAGGTGTGGCGCTTGCCGCCCGTGTTGAATTTGAAATTCACGCCAAGCGAAGAGATTAAGCCGCCCGGCCGCGGCCTTTGCGCTCCGGAGTGTCTTCGTCGAAAAGCTCGGCAAGCTTGTCGATGATGGCGCCGCCGAGCTGTTCCACATCGACGATGGTCAGCGCGCGGCGGTAATAGCGCGTTACATCATGTCCGATGCCGATGGCGAGAAGCTCCACTGGCGAGCGGTTTTCGATAAAGCCGATCACTTCACGCAGGTGGCGTTCAAGATAGGCGCCGCCATTAGCTGACGATGTGGTGTCGTCCACCGGAGCGCCATCGGAAATCACCATGAGGATGCGTCGCGATTCGGGCCTGCCAAGCAGGCGCTGATGCGCCCACATGAGCGCTTCGCCGTCGATGTTTTCCTTGAGCAGACCCTCTTTCATCATCAGACCGAGGGAAGTGCGCGCTCGCCGCCAGGGCGCATCAGCCGACTTGTAGATGACATGACGCAGATCGTTGAGACGGCCGGGTTTGGCGGGACGTCCATCGGCGACCCATTTTTCGCGAGCCTGTCCGCCTTTCCAGGCGCGGGTGGTGAAGCCGAGAATCTCGACCTTGACGCCGCAGCGCTCCAGCGTGCGGGCGAGAATGTCAGCGCAGATCGCGGCGATGGTGATCGGCCGTCCGCGCATGGAGCCGGAATTGTCGATGAGAAGAGTCACCACTGTGTCGCGGAAATCCTGCTCTTGCTCCATCTTGTAGGAGAGGGGTTGCATCGGGTCGGCGACAATCCGCGCCAGTCGCGCCGCATCAAGGACGCCTTCATCAAGGTCGAACATCCAGCTGCGGTTTTGCTGCGCCATCAATTTGCGCTGGAGTTTATTGGCGAGACGCGCAACGACAGCATGAAGATTTTCAAGCTGGCGGTCGAGAGAGCGGCGCAGGCGCTGTAATTCTTCCGGATCGCAAAGCTCGACCGCATCCGCGATTTCGTCAAATTCGGTTGTATAGGCGGTGTAAGCTGCGCCGGAATCGCCTTCAAACTTTGTTCGCAGGGAGGATACCTTGGCGTTCTCACTTGCGCCGTCATCTTCCTCCATTGAGCTTTCCATGTCCTGTTCGGACATTTCCGTATCCGATGCGTCACTCTCACCGCTGCCAGGATCGTCGGGCATTTCGTCGGCGCCAGTTTCATCGTCGCCTTCATTGCCATCGTCTTCTGAGTCGCTCTCGGATTCTTCTCCGCTCTGTTCGTCGTCGCTTTGTTCATCGCCGCGATCTTCGTCATCGAGGTCGAGATCGCGAATGAAATCCCGGGCGAGCGCCGCGAAGGCTTGCTGGTCGTCAACAGCGGCGGCGTTTGCGAGAGCATCGAGCGAGGCGCCGGCCTTGCTTTCCAATTCCTCGCGCCACGTATTCATGATGCCTTGTGCGGAAGCGGGCGCTGCGCGGCCGGTCAGGCGCTCGCGCAAGAGCAGCGCAGCCACATCCGCCATAGGCATCGCGTCCGTCACAGACTGGCGGTCATAGCCTTTGTCGGTGATGATCTTTTCAAGTGAAGCGGCAAGATTATCCCCGACGCCTTTTAGGGCCATGGCGCCGATCGCCTCACAACGGGCGTTTTCAAGGGCGGAGAAGACTGCGCGCGCTTCGGCGCCTTTGGGCGCTAGGCGGGCATGGGCCATGCTGTCATGATGGGCAAGGCGCAAAGCCGCGGCGTCACTCTCCCCGCGGGCGATGGCGGCCGATGCCGGATCGAGCACACGCGCAGGCAGCGGAATCCGCGCCGTTTTCCCCTGAACGGCGGCATGCTCCCCGCCAAAGGCAACTTCGACGTCGCGTTGGGCCGATAGCGCTCGCGTCGCGTGGAGCAAAGCGCGCTTGAAGGCCTCTCGGATCTGTTCTTTATCCTGCATGGGGCCGTTTATAGGCCGCTCGAGCCCAAAGCCCAAGGGGGCAATGGCATGCAGAAAGATCGCATCCTTAAGACGCGATTTTCGTCTGCCCGGCGGCCAGCGGCAGACGCATGCGGAAATGACACCCCTGGCCGGGTTCGGATTCAACCCAGAACTCGCCGCCCATGCGGGTGATGGATTTGCGGCAGATCGCAAGTCCGAGCCCCGTGCCATCTGCGTCGTCATCCGTGCGCAGGCGTTCGAGTGGCGTGAACAGCTTGTCTATCTGTTCGCGCGACATACCGGGGCCATTGTCTTTGACCCCCAAAACCGCCGCGCCATCTTCCAAGATGCAAGTGAATTCCGCATGAGCCCTGACGGCAGGCGTTGAATGCTTCCAGGCGTTTTCAATAAGGTTTTTGAAAACATGGGTGAGGCTTTGTGGATCCGCCAGCACATCATGGGAGCCGGTGAACCTAAAATCGAGCCGACAGTCGGCTTCGCTGAGATCGGCGAGATCGATCGCAGCTTCGATACAGTCACGCGCAGCAACCGGCTGCAGAGAAATTTCGCCAATAGGAAGTCGCGACATATAAAGAACATCTTTAATGAGCGCGCCCATTTTCTTGGCCGCAACGGTGACCGCGGCAAGGTCGGTGCGGGTTTTCGCGGACGCCTGAATCTCGGGCGATTTGATAAGCGCTTCGGAGGTCATAATGATACGATTGAGCGGGGCCTGAAGGTCAAGTGAGGCAACCCGCGCGAAATGGTCGATTTCACGATTCTGCGAACGGATTTTTTCTTCCTGAAAATGTTCTTTGGTAATGTCGCGCATGGTGGCGACAGCGCCAATCAGCTCTTTCTTGTCGTTATATAACGGCGTTGCATTCGTCTTCATGAATTTGACGTCACGTCCAGGAACGGCGATCGCCATTTGACGCCCTATTACCTTTTGACCCTGCATTGCGCAAAAGAGCGGCACATTTTCAAATTTCATTGGTGTCTCGCCATCGGCCTCAAAGAGGCTGTAGGTCGATGGCCAGTCCTGACTATCCAGGGGCTGTGCATCGATGCCGTGTAGTTCCCGAGCCGCACGGTTGAAAATGGAGAGTTTGCCGCTGGCGTCGGATGCGATGATCGCATCGTGAGCGGCGTCCATGACTGTGGCGAGAAATTCCTGGCTTTGTTCTAGCGCGTCGGCTTTTTGCTCAACTTCGCGTTTAGCGCCTTGCGCCGCCTCAACGGCCTTCAGAATAAGATTTTCATAAATGATGGCGTAGGCGGTGACGCCGATGGCAAGCAGCACACCTCCTGACGCTAGCAATAGGCGAAGCTCTTCAATTGTGTGCGTCGAGGGTGAGGCAAGGCCAGTTTGGGCGGCGTAAGTGCAAAAAATGATAGCGGCAATGCTTACGCATAAAGAGATTACGCCAGCGGTCCGTCCAAGAAGAACAGTTGTTACGATCGGCAGGAAAGGTGCGTAATTAAGCGTTGGCGTGGGAGAGCCGCCCTGTTTCAGCGCCGCATAGATTGCGCCAACATAGGCGACGGCTATCAAGAGTGCTGATGCAATCTTTAGTTGTCCTGTAAACTTGTAGAACGCGGCGATTACGGCGAAAAAGAACAGGGCGACAATGCCGGTGAGGCGAGGTTCCGTCATCCCGGGAACCGCCCCTTGCATCAAAAAGGTCTGCAAGAGATCAACGCCGACAAAGACCAGCGTCACCAGATAAAAGACGGCTCCGCGCTGGCCGCCAAAAACAGGCGATGTTTGAGGAGAGGGCTTTCCCGTTTCCACGTATTTGCTCTTGATGCTCACTATACAACTGAGAGTAGCATCTTCGCATATGGTTAATTTATACTAGCCGCATTATGCATTGAGGAATGAATTACACTCTTTCGTAATGCGTGACTTAACAATTGCTTAATCTACAAACTCTTAGAGCGCACCGTGTTTGAAGTGGTCTCGCGGTCTTATTTTCTGGATGTCGCCAGAACCGGTCAGGGACTCGGCATCAACACACACACTCAAAATGCCGTTTGCACTTAATGAGATACAGAGGTCAGCGCCTTTTCAATTCCCTGTCATAAGCAAGGAAGCCCTCCTCGAGCTGTTTAATTTCCGGAGAAGTGCAATCGTATTTGCTCATGAGCCTTTGCGTATCATGACGCAGACGAGACATTTTGGCGTCATTTAGGAAGAGATCGAGCAGCCGCGCCTGCGCCGTACCGGTCGCAGCGCCGAACAGAGTGTTGAAGTGACCTGAAAATTCGGGATTCACACGATAATAATCGCGATCTGTCCAGCCCTCGCGGCGGCTTATCTCGTTTCCGAAACCATCCGTGGTCACATAGTCTGTGCGCCTGGAAATTTCGATCGTTGCGGCGCCCGGTTTCAGGCACTTCTCGTAAACGTCCTGATATTCGACGAGATAGGTCCCGAATACAGCGTAAAGCGCGGAAAGATTCTGGACCCAGTGCGCGATGTCAGATTCAACTCTTCCTGCCTTTTGCCCGCTAAGGGCGTTAATCAGGGGGCCAAGCTCGATGACCTGTTGCGCGCCAAATGACATCAGGGGACGAATGCCCGAGACATAGTCGCGATCAAGTGCGCGCAAAGTCGCAAAGTCCTGATTGTACAAGGCGTTGAAATAGTCACCGCCGGCAATGCCCGTAAAAGGACTTGTTCCCGCAATGCCTTTGTCAATCGCTGCGACAACCTGACGGAGCGCTGGCGCTCCAAGATCGTCGCCGACAAAATACTTTGTCTCTATTGCACGTATTGCCGGCGCCATGTTGACGCTCTCGATTTCCGCGCGAATAGCGCGAACGTTCTTTTTCTGAAGTGCGCGCCGCGCCTTATCGCGTTGCTTTTGACTGTTTTGAAATGGTGCGAGGTTTAAAAGTCCGGCATAGTTTTGAGCAAGACGGTTTTCGAAGGCTACAAGTTCAGCGAGGCCATCCGTTCCGCGCGCCTTTTTAGAGATATCCTGAAAAGCCTGCACCTCTGACTTCGCGTATATTGCAGCAAGTTCCTTTGTTTTTCTGGTGAAGACGGATGCTGCTTTCTGGCAGGCCGACTGGGTTGCCGCTGGGCATGAGGCGCTGCTGGCCTCGAACTGAGTCGTCCAGGAATGCATGTAAACGGCGTCCTGTACCGTATCGGCCTTGTCAGCAAAGCTTTGCGCTGCGTCGGCGAGATAATAATCCAGTCCCGTAGCGACGACGTTCATGTCGATGTCGCCACGGCTTTGCGCTTCCAACCGCATATTGACCAGAGTTTTAAAGTTTTCTTTCTGGTCCTCTATGCGTTGCGCTAAATTGTCAGTGGATTTTGATTTTTTTGCCTTTTCCACCAGCGCGGCGAGGCGCTTATCGAATTCAGACACTTTTGGGTTTTCGCGTATGCCAGTCCGGGCCGGCGCTGCGCGCACGGCGACTGCTGTTGAATAATCATAATAGACGCCGCGCTCTATCTCGCCACCGACCCATGAAATCCAGTCATCAAGAGCTGAATCTTTCAGATAGCTCTGATTGGCGGCGTCATATTCCTTGTAATTACGAAGCGTTGCTCCAATACGCAGGACTTCTATATTTTTTGTGTGATCATCAGTCTCGGCGCAGGAGCCTGAGATGAGCGCGCTCGCAGAGAGAAGGTTTTCTGCATTCATATCGCGAAAAGGCTCGCCAAAGGCCGGTTCAAAAATTTGAGCATCAAAAGCGTTCGCGCCGGCGCTAATCTGCTCTATCCACTTGCGGTATTTCGGTGGGCATTTTTTTCCTTGCGTGACAGGGCGCCGGTCAGCGCGGATGAGTGCAGAATTTTCTTTATATGTGCGTATTTTTTTCACCGCTTCATTACGAGCGGCGATACCGCCGCATTGGCGCTGAGACCTGGCGGCGCTTGTTTCAGCGACGTTTACGATTGCCAAGTCGCCTTTCGAGGGAGCAAGCAGAAATTCAATGAATATCCCACGCTCACGGCGTGGGTCAGCTCCAGTTTCCGGTTCGGAGCGAAAGGTGAAGCTTTGCACGCCGGGGGAATATTCCCCGGCGCCTTTGCGCTCCCGATGATCGACATAAAAAGGCGTTGTGCGCCTTTCATCACCTATGGCGCTGTCTATCGTTGCAACACCTTCTACAGATAACTCCGTTTGGTCGAGGTCGATGGAAATCGGATATACGCCGGAGGGACAAAACAAAACACCTTCCCACGAACCTGAAATTTGTAAGGGCTTGGCCGGTTTAGCTCCCTGGAGAGAGGCATTATAGTCTTCGAAGAATGAGCCTGTTTTGCGTTTGATCGGCGCAGATTTTTCGCCTGTTGCTGCTTCATTTTCGGCTTCACCGCCGCAGCCGCCGGCGCAAAACACTGCAGCAAAAAAAAGCGCGGCAACTCTATAGCTCATTTTATCTTCCCCGGTCGCTGATGAAACCTTAATGTCCGTTGCGCCGTCCGGTCAAACCAGGCCGGGAAAAGAAAAAGCCCCGACGGTGCGGGGCTTTTTCTTTCGTGGTTTTAGTTTAAAGGTCTACCATATCTGTACGCGATCTTCCGGGGCCAGATAGAGACCATCTTCTTCTGTGACGTTGAAGGCGTCGTACCAGGCGTCCATATTTCTGACGACGCCGTTGACGCGATAGCGCGCCGGGGAATGGGGGTCGGTCGCTACCTGGTTTTTCAGAGCCTCTTCACGGTTAAGTCGTTTCCAGACCTGCGCCCACGCTAAAAAGAAACGCTGGTCGCCGGTATAGCCGTCGATCACCGGCGCTTCTTCGCCATTCAGGGAAAGTTTATAAGCGTGATAGGCCATGGCGAGGCCGCCAACATCACCGATATTCTCGCCCATGGTGAGTTCCGGATTGACGTGGAATCCCGGCACGGGCTCATAGGTTGCGTATTGTGCGCCGAGCTTTTCAGTGAGCACATGGAAGTTCGCCGCATCTTCCTGCGTCCACCAGTCACGCAATACGCCGTCGCCATCTGACTTGCGGCCTTGATCGTCAAAGCCGTGACCGATTTCATGGCCGATAACCGCGCCGATGCCGCCATAATTTACGGCCGGGTCCGCATTCGGATCAAAGAATGGCGCCTGCAGGATCGCTGCAGGAAACACAATCTCGTTGCGCGGCGGAGAATAATAGGCGTTCACCGTTTGCGGGTTCATGCCCCATTCAGTTTTATCCACCGGTCCGCCCAAGCGTGAGATCGACCAGTTCCATTCGAAGACGTTTGCGGCCAGCGTATTCTCATAAGCTTCGCCTTCGGTAACGGTCAGATCTGAGTAATCGCGCCACTCGTCGGGATAGCCGATTTTGGGCGTGAATTTCTGCAATTTGGCCTGGGCCTGGGATTTGGTCTCATCTCCCATCCAGGGGAGCGTATTGATGCGTTGTGACAGAGCCGTTCTCAGATTGGCGACAAGGTCTTGCATCTGTTCTTTTGAGGAGGCTGGAAAATATTTCTCTACGTAAACTTTGCCGACTGCCTCGCCCATGGCGCCATTGACTGCGGCGACGCCGCGTTTCCAACGCTCGCGTTGTTTTGGCGTTCCGCGAAGTTCTGTGCCGAAAAATGCAAAGGCCGCATCGTCCAGCTCAGACGGAAGCACGGCGGAATTGACGTTGAGAAGGTGGAATTTCATATAGGCTTTCCACGTTTCCACCGGCGTCTGAGCAAAGATTTTCGCCAAATTCTGAATGGCGTCGTCTTCACGTACGACAAAGCTCCCGACGTCGCCGAGGCCGGCGGCCGCAAAGGCTGTATCCCAGGGCATTTCAGGGGCGAAGGCTTTTAAATCGTCGCGCGTTTTCAGATTATAGGTGAGGTCGCGATTGCGCCGCTTGGCCGGTTCCCAATGGGCTTCGGCCATTTTCGTCTCGACGTCCATAATGGCCTGCGCCTTCGCGGCGGCTCCTTCAACGCCTGCGAGAGTTAGAGCCTGTTCGACATAGGAAACATATTTAGGCCTTTTGTCGGCGAATTTATCGTCGAGATAATAGTCACGGTTCGGCATGCCGAGACCCGCTTGAGTCAGATAAACAGCATACTGATCAGTCTGCTTTGAGTCGACGCTGACAAACGCGCCTATGGGTGAGTCAGCACCGATGCGCGGGTCGCCAAGGAGCGCTGCGATGTCTTCGTGGGTTTGAGCGGCGTCGATTTTTGCAAAATCGCCCGCGACGACATCAAACCCTTTAGCGTTGATCGCGTCCGTATCGAGGAATGCGGCGTAGTACTCGCCGATCTTTTGCTCTAGCGATCCGGCGCGCGCATTACTTTTCGCCGCATCCTCAATGATGCTTTTCACACGATCTTCAGACCGTTCGAACAAAACAGTGAATGAGCCGTAGCTGGAAAATTCTTCAGGAATTTCGAATGTGTCGAGCCATTTGCCGTTCACATAGCGGAAGAAATCATCGCCGGGGTCCACTTCCGGATCGATGTCAGCAAGGTCAACGCCAAAATCGCCAAGTTCCGGCGTTGTCGCCGCAGCGGCCATTTCGGTTTTGTCGGGTTCTGCGCCTGATTGTGGGTCTTTATTCTGACCGCAGGCCGTCAGTGCAAATACGGCGACGCCGCATAATAGTAATCTTTTCACGGGTGATCCTCCTCGCGTGAATCCGGTGATTTTCAGAGATAGTGCATTTCGCCCTGTTCGCCAGTCTCCCCAGTTCTGCTGAAAGGGCAAGTTTTGAGGGGTAAAGCGTGTGAAATCAGCGGTGAAGCGTTGAATTTTCATCGATTACAGAGGGTGTTTGTGCTGCGTTGCAGCGCTTGCCCGCAAGAAGCGATTCCGCCATGGTCGGCGCTGGGCGCAGCAAGCCCTGGCAGCATGGCGCGGAAATAACTCATGGATTTGAAGACAGTCATTCGCACGATCCCGGACTATCCGAAAAAGGGGATCATGTTCCGCGATATTACGACCCTCTTGACTGATGCGCGGGGGTTCCGCCGCGCGGTTGACGAACTGGTTCAGCCGCTGGCGGGCCAGAAAATCGACAAGGTGGCGGGGATCGAGGCGCGGGGGTTTATCCTCGGCGGCGCCATCGCTCACCAGCTATCCGTCGGGTTTGTGCCAATCCGCAAAAAAGGCAAGCTGCCTTATAAAACCATCGCCGAGTCCTATGAACTGGAATATGGAGTCGATGAAGTTGAAATTCATGTCGATGCTGTAGACAAGGGTGACCGCATTTTACTTGTAGACGATCTTATCGCCACGGGCGGTACGGCAGGCGCGGCCATAAAGCTGCTGGAACGCGCTGGCGCAGAGGTTATGTTATGCTCATTTGTTGTCGATTTGCCTGATCTTGGCGGCGCCGACAAATTGCGGGCGTTAGGTAAGAAAGTGACGGCGCTTGTGGAGTATGAGGGCGAATAATCGCTCCTGCGTCATCAATATAAAAGGAAACAACAATGGCGCTTTTCCTGCTCGGGCTGTTCATCTTTTTCGGCTCGCATTTATTTTCAGGTCTGATGCGGACGCCGCGCGCTGCAATTATCGGCAAAGTTGGGGAGATGCCTTACAAAGGGCTTTACTCCCTTGTTTCGATAGCGGGTTTTGTTCTCATCATCATGGGCTGGAAGACAGCCGATACGAGCGTCATTTATGCGACGCCTTATTGGCTGCGCCATGTCACGCATCTGTTAATGCTGATCGCCTTCATTCTTTTGGCGGCGGCTTATCTCCCTGCAGGCAAGATAGCGGCTGGCGCGAAGCACCCTATGCTGGCCGCTGTCAAGATCTGGGCTTTCGCACATCTCTTGGTAAATGGCGAATTGCGTTCGATCATCTTGTTCGGTTCTTTTCTCGCCTATGCTGTCATTGATCGGATCGCCGTCAAGAAGCGCGGTGAGGCCGGTCGCCCGGCGGGTCCGGCAATGAACGATGTGATCGCTGTTGTCGTTGGCGGCGTTGCTTTCGCCGCCGTCGCCTTCTACGGCCACAAATATATTGCTGGCGTCGCCTTGTTTTAGGGAAAGCACCAAAATGAAAAAGACCGTTCTTGCTGTTGCAGCCTTACTGGTTGCGGGAAGCGCCAACGCAGCCGACTTCGACGAGATCAAGCAACGCGGAACCTTGCGTGTCGCGGTCGCCGCGCTGTCGCCTTTTGTCATCAAGGCGGAAGATGGAACGCTGTCCGGATTCGAGATCGATTCCACCCAGGCCCTTGGCGAAAAGCTCGGCCTTGATATTGAATATGTTGAAAAGCCTTTTTGCGATTTGGCGGAATCCGTATTGTCCGGAGAGGCGGATATGATCGCGTCGGGCTATTCAAACATGCCGGAGCGGCGGCGGCTTCTGGACTTTTCGCTGCCCTATCACGACACCGAATATTTCCTGATCATGTCCCGCGCGAAGGCGAAGCAGGGCAAGACCCTGCGCGGCCTGAACCGCAAGGACACCTCTATCGGTTTTCAGCATGGCGGCGTTTCCGGCATGGTCGCCAATGGCGAGTTCCCGGGCTCCGACCTCAAGGGGTATTCCTCCTTTACGGAAATTCTTGACGCGCTCGCCGCCGGTGAGGTCGATGGCGCGGTCCTTTTTGAACCCTATCTCGACATGGCGAAGAAACTGAGCGGCGTGAAGCATGTCATTCCTCATGAGTTCGCCTTGACGCGCACTATTGAGGCTTTCGCGACGGATCAGGACTCCGATGCGCTTCACGAAGCGCTCAATGAATGGGTGATAGAAAAAGACCTCGCCGGTTATTGGGATGAGCTCGAAGAGAAGTGGTTCTCCGACCAATACGCTATTGCGTCCGCGCCGCCGCCATATGCCTGTCCCGCCGCAGCGCAGGTGCAGTAATACATCTCGACGCTTCGGGTAGGAGAGCAACAATATGTACTCGCCAAATCTCCTCCATGGTGTAGGTGTTGAAGCCCTCTGGTTTGTGCGGTCTAATATTGGGGTTGTCTTGCGCTACGGGGCCGCGCTCGCGCTTGTGGAAACATTGATTTGGATTTTACTTCCTCAAGCGGAAAATTTTTTGTTGCCCGTCATCTCAACAGTGTTGACCGCGGCCTTCGCTGTTAGCCTGCACCGCCGCATTCTCACCGAAGACGCAAGATTCCCACCCCGAACTGATGGACGTCTTTTGTTGTTTATTTTGGTTGGTCTCGCGCAGTCTTTTGGTGTTGGGCTGTTGGCGGCAGGGATTGGGCTTGGGATCGTCTTCTCCTTTCGAGGAGGTGTAGGCATCGCCAGCGGTGTTGTGCTGTTTGCGGCCTGTTTTGCGGCAATATTGTGGTTTCTTTCAAGAACGCTAATGTTCTTCCCACATCTTGCCGTGACGCCCACCGGCTCGGTCCAGCTCGGAAGCGTCTGGCAGATGAGCCATGATCTGACCGCATCCATCGCCATCAGGCTGGCGGTCTTCTCAGGCGCAACTATGGCGGTTTTCACGGTGCTGGGAATGGCGACGTCGACGCTTTTTACAGAAACAACGATTGAGCGCCGTTTAGTTTCCTCTCTGCCCTATTTTTTAGAATCGGTTCTTATCTATCTCGTTACGGCGTGTTTTGTAGCCTTGGCCAGTCTGATTTATAGGCGTGCGATAAACGAAATTGATGGCACGTTGAGCTAATTGACGGGTTCTTAACTCGCCTATTTACGCCGGCGCTTCGCCTGCAATCGTCGTGCGGTAGAGCTCGCGGCGATGACCATCATAATCATTGAACGCCTGGTGGATTGAAATCCGGTTGTCCCAGACAGCGAGCGTCTTTGGCGCCCAGCGCAGGCGACAGGTAAAGGCGGGCTGCGTCATGTGCGAAGACAGAAACCCCAGCAGCGCATTGGCCTCCGGCTCGTTCATGCCTTCAATGCCTATGGAATAAGACGGATCGCAGTAAAGCGCCTTTTCGCCCGAGCCCGGATGCGTCCGCACGATGGGGTGGCAATTGCCTTTGACTTTGCGGAGCACGCCTTCGGGAAGGTCGTTTATCCCGACGCCTTTCAGCTTCGCCAGTTTGCCGACCGGCGTGTCGTCCGCCTCGCCATGCTCCATGGAGCTTTCAAAGGCGCGCTTCATTGACATGTGGACGCGCAAGGGCGCGAGAATGTCTTTCATCACCGGGGACAGCGTTTCATAGCCAAGCACTGTGTTCGCCCAGATCGTATCGCCGCCATAGGGCGGAATATCGACGCCGTATAAAAGCGCGATCGCCGGCGGGTTGACGAGGAACGGTCCGTCCGAATGCCAGCCCGAACCGAAAATATGCGCGCCTTTAGCGTCCGCTTCGCGCACCAGCGGCTGAATGTTCAAATGCCCGGGTATGCCATCCGTATAAGCGTCCTCCGCCCACTCGCCGAAGCGCAGTGAAAATTCTTCATGCTGGGGATGGGTGAGATCGACGTCGCGGAAATAGATCATCTTGTGATGAAACAGCGCGTCCTCGATCTCCGCGAATTGCGCATCGGACATGTTCGCGAAATCTGCGCCCCTTATTTCTGCGCCCATGGCGGCGGCGAGGGGGTGCGCGGTGATGGTCTTGTAATCGCGCGCGTGATTGTCGAACTGGCCGGTGGGGTGAACAAGCATTGGGCGTCCTCAATATAACCCCGCCATTTTCGCCGGATTTTTTCACTTCGCAAGGCGGCATGGCGAACCGGGAGGTGCGCGACGGCGAATTGCGGGTCCGGCGGAGCTGGGCTAGCTTGCCACATAAGGGGCGCGCTAAGGCGATCCGGCGACAGGGGATGTGAATAATGAAAGAGGCCTTGCGATTTTCAGTCATGGGCGAAGACGACAATGTCTATGAGGTGTCGATCGAGCGCGACTGCGACGATCTCGGTAATCTCCAGGCGACATGCAATTGCGGCAAGGCGCTGGAGGGAGAAATCTGCAACCATCGCTTTGAAATCCTGGAAGGCGGCACCGCCAATATCGTTTCCGAAAATCTCGACGATGTGCATGCGCTGCGCAAATGGATTCGCGGCTCCGACATCGAGGTCGCCATGCAGGAGCTTTCCAAGGCGAAGACCGAATTGATGCTCGCCCATGAAAAGGTCGCCCGATGCCGGGCGCTCCTCGCCAAGCGGATGCTGGACTAGCCGTTCGTTGCTGGAAAGTGGGCGGTAAGGCGGGAGGTCGTTTTGGATATGGTCTCTTCCGCTACTCACCATGGTGTCGCGCGATGTCTTCCTCGCTGAAGCGCAGGAAACGGGCGGCGTTGTTATAAAAAATATCGCGCTTTTGTTCCTTCGTCAGGAACGGCGCCTTCTCGATGGTTTCAATCGCGATCGGAATCGCATCCGGCCAGATCATCTGATCGGAGCCAAAAAGGATGCGCTTGGAAAAGCCGGCATCCACAAACCGTTTCAACTGGTCGTAAAAATGCGCGCGGGGAAAACCCCAGTTATTCTGCGCTACATCGATGTAAACCCGCGGATAGGAATAAAGGATCGCGATCATCTCCTCGACCATGGGCGAGCCATAATGCATGACGTAAATCCGAAGCTTCGGATATTTGATGAGCAGCGGTTCGAGATCGAGCGGGCTGCCCATGCGCACCTGATAGAGGCTGCCCGGCATGACGCTGGCGCCGCCCGGGGGGCCTTCGCCGAGATGAACGCCAACCGGCACGTCGAGTTCCTCAGCCAGCGCGAAATAGTCGTCGAGCCGTTCGGCCGTCAGCAATTCGCCGTCATATTGTGGGCTGACCTCCGCAAAGACCCTGATCCGGCCATCATCGATCGCGGATTTAAGCGCATCGAAATTGAGGTGCGCCACATCGCTTGGGTCGATAGCGGGCAGGAAGCGGCCGGGCGCCGCCTCCATCCAAGCGGTCTGCCAGGCGAGGCTGCTCGCCAGATCGTCGCCTTCGGAGTCGATGACGCCGTAAATGTTGTAGCGCTCCATCATCTCTGTTGTGCGGCGAATGTTATCTTCCAGGGAGGCGGCGGACATGATCGGCGCAGGGCAAACCGCGGTCATCTGCACTGTCGCCTCCTCGCGCGGATCCACCGGCGGAAATTCCACCGGCCCGTTATTGGCGCAGACCGTTTGCGGGCCGCCATAATCGTCCGGCGTGCTGGCGTGCATATGCATGTCGATGATGGGCGGGCGGTCTTTCGCACTGGCGGGGTGAAGGCAAAGGCACGCGAGAGCGCAGGCGGCGGTGATCCGTTTGAACATTCTTCTCCCCTCGAACGTCGTCATCGCACCCTACCAGAATCCGCAAGGAGGCTCCAACAACCTCGCCACAGATCATCGTCACCGCGCCTCGTGCGAGGCCGAGTGGATAAGGGCGGAGAGGCTGCGCGAGACGCAATGCTTCCTGTCTAATGTAAGTCGCGGAGGCTTTGCGCCTCGCGCGGCGGCGTTTTATCGGACCGGCGGGCCCGGCCGTAATCATGACCGCCGGAGGGTTTTACGCCCCAGACGTTGAGCCATGAGAAAGCCCGGGCTCTGCGACCGGCGAGACCCGCCTCTTTCCGTCAGGCGTTCCGCGCCCCGAAGGGGCGAACCGCAAAGAGACGAGGGCTCACGCGCCGCATCCGGACCCGCTGAGAAACGGCGAGCTCAACGCCTCTCCATGACCCGGACAGCGCGTATAATAAGGCCGAAAGAAAAGTGGTGAAAAATTATCCACGGGGTCCGGAATGGCTTTATACTGTCGCGCGCCCCGTGCGACCCCGTCTCTTGCTTCAGATTCTGGACCCCACGCTTGAATCGTGGGGAGTCGCGGAGGAGAGTGCATACCCTAACAACAAGCAGGGCGTGCCTTGGTCCGCCGGCATAACTCAAAATGGCGGGCTGAAGCCCGCACTACGGCGAAGCCGTGACTTTCAGTTTTCCGTTGTTCGCTTAGGCTTTGGCGCGTTTGCGGCGGCGCATGGCGGCGATGCCGCCGAGGCCCATAAGCATCAAAGGCGCCGCCGCCGGAAGCGGTACGTCTGAGACGATTGCTTCGCCGTAGACATCCACGCGGAAATCAAGATCAAACAAGTAACCTGAATTGGAGGCTGCCGCCTGAAGATTCTCAATGGTCAGAACGAGTGACGTAATCACGAAACCTTCAAGGTCGATGCCATTGGTGCTTGCTGTCGACATGGCGCCGAAAACGCCGGATTCCGGTCCCCAGCCAACTCCTGCTTGAACAGGCGAGCCGCCGATATTTCTGGCCTCGGCGATGAAAAACTGTTCGTCCGTACCGTTGGTGACCAAATTCGCGAAATTGTCGAAGCCTGCGCCGGACGTAACTGTGAGTACTGTGTCGGCGGTAAGCAACGTGTCGCCAAAAATTGAGGGAAAGGCGCCAAAGATATCCGTGGTCCCCGGGGTCGGATCGATCCCGAACTCAAAGAACATGCCGCCGTCATTGGAACCGCCGGAGGATGAGTTGAGATAGTCTGTTGCGCTGTAAGTGGCCAGTAACGCCGCGTTTGCGCCCGTTGCAGAAAAGATCGCCACGGCAAAGCCGATTAGAAGTTTTTTCATGGATTTCCCCCCGAGTTTCGTCATACTTCAATGCCTTTTAGTGGTTATGCTGTCAACGTATTAGGTAGGGTCTGGGGCTTTGAGCTTCAGCTGCGCATGTTGCTGATGCAAAAGCGGCAAGTCTTACACGCTATGGATGTGATGCTTAAACTTCTCGTATGTTGGCAAGTCGGGCCGACATCATAAAAACTGTAATTCATCTGCGTCGGGCGAGTGGTATGGGGGAGATGCACATGACGTTTACGAGATTGGTGATACTGGCGTTTGTTTGCCTCGCCTCGATCCATGGCAATGCGAATGCCAAAGGCCGGTATCAAGGCCCGATCATCGACATGCATCTCCACGCCTATGAGGACGACATACCCGCGGCGCTTTGCATTCCGTGGATCACGCAATTTCCGGCATGGGACACTCGCGAGGAATGGAACGATATCTGGATTAAGGCGATGGTTGAGCCGCCCTGCGACGATCCCATTTGGGCGGCGTCGCCTGTGGATGATGCGCTCATGAAGGCGACAATCGCGGCCATGGAAGAGCGCAATGTCATCGGCGTCCTCAGCGGCGCGCCAGACGAAGCCCGGCGCTGGCGTGACGCGGCGCCGGAGCGGTTCTTGCCGAGCCTCGAATTCAGGATCGGCCGGGACAATCGGACCCCGGAGGAAATCCGCGCCTTGCTGGAAACCGGCGATTTCGTCGCGCTTGGCGAGATTTCCAATCAATATGGCGGCGTCGCGCCTGACGATGAACGCATGGAGCCGTTCTGGGCGCTCGCCGAAGAGCTGGACATTCCCGTCGCCATCCATATGGGCGACGGCACAGTGGGCACGGCCTATCTGGCGTTCCCGGGCGCGGCCGACTATCGCGCGGCGCTGTCGAACCCATATCTTCTTGAGGAGGTGCTGATCCGTCACCCGCGCCTGCGTGTTTCAGTCATGCATTACGGCGCGCCGCTGGTCGACGAGATGATCGCCATGCTCGCCTCGCATCCACAAGTCTATATCGATATTGGCGGCATGCAGTGGTATTACCCGCGCCCCTTCTTTTACGAGCATTTGCGCAAATTCGTCGACGCCGGTTTCGGCAAGCGGATCATGTTCGGGTCTGACCAGGGCGAGTGGCCCGGCGTCATCGGCCCCGCGATTGATATTATCGACGAGGCGCCGTTCCTGACGAAAGAACAGAAGGCGGATATTTTCTATAACAACGCCGCGCGCTTTCTGCGCTTTAGCGATGATGAGATTAAAGCCCATCATGAGATGGCGAAATAAGGCGTCAGGATGATGAGAAAGGCGGCCTCATTGTACTTAAAGCTGCATCCAAGCCCGCGCTTCGTCAATTTCGTGCAGTTTGAACAGACGAATTTCGGTTGTTCCAAAATTAGGTAACCGAACTAAGAGCTTCATGAGGATGCCCGGCTCATCGCTGACGATGGCCATACGCTTCAATTTCTTAAGGGACGCCAGGAATTCTTCGCTCACCTTTCCGCCAGTTTGGAAAAGCCGAAGCAAACCGTTTGTGATTTTTCCGTGCTGTACTTCCAGAAAGCAGAACGCATCATACTGGCTTGCATAGCGTTTGATGATGTCTTCGAATTGCACGCGCGAGTCCGCCGGGTAGCGCTCGAACACGACCGCTTCGATATAGGGCGGATTGTGATGTTCCGTTAGAGTGTACACCCTAAGCCACCTTCCGTTTCACCGTCTTTTTCTTCGTCGCCGTTTTCGTTTTCGCGGCGGCGGTTTTGGCGCGGGCGCCTGATTTCCGCTTGAGGAGGGGCTTCAGGAATTTGCCGGTGTAGCTGCCCGCCGTGTCGGCGACGTCTTCGGGCGTTCCGGCCGCGACGATCTCGCCGCCGCCGTCGCCGCCCTCGGGGCCCAAATCCAGAATCCAGTCCGCCTGTTTGATGACGTCGAGATTGTGTTCGATGATGATGATTGTGTTGCCCGCTTCGGTCAGTTCCTGAATGACCTCCATGAGCTTCCGCACATCTTCGAAATGAAGGCCGGTCGTGGGCTCGTCCAATATATATAGAGTGCGTCCCGTGGCGCGCTTCGAGAGTTCCTTGGACAGCTTCACCCGCTGGGCCTCGCCGCCGGAGAGGGTCGTCGCCTGTTGACCGATCTTCACATAAGAGAGGCCGACGCGGTTCAGGGTCTCCATCTTTTCGCGGATCGAGGGCACGGCCTTGAAGAATTCGGCGCCTTCCTCGACCGTCATGTCGAGCACGTCGGCGATGGACTTGCCCTTGAACTTCACCTCCAGCGTTTCGCGGTTATAGCGCGCGCCCTTGCACACATCGCAGGTGACATAGACGTCGGGGAGGAAGTGCATCTCGATCTTGATGACGCCATCGCCCTGGCACGCCTCGCAGCGCCCGCCCTTCACGTTGAAGGAAAACCGCCCGGGCTTGTAACCGCGGGCTTTCGATTCCGGCAGGCCCGCGAACCAGTCGCGGATCGGCGTGAAGGCGCCTGTGTATGTCGCGGGGTTGGAACGCGGGGTGCGGCCGATGGGCGACTGGTCGATGTCGATCACCTTGTCGAAATGCTCAAGCCCGGTGATCTTGTCATGCTCGGCCGGGGCGTCCTTCGAATTATAAAGACGCCGCGCGGCGGCTTTATATAATGTCTCGATCACGAGGGTCGACTTGCCGCCGCCGGAAACCCCGGTGACGCAGGTGAGAAGGCCGATGGGAATTTCGGCTTTCACATTCTTCAGATTGTTGGCTTTCGCGCCGGTGATCTTGATAGTCTTCTTTTTGACAAAGGGGCGGCGGTCGGCGGGAACGGGCACTTCGCGGCGCCCGGCGAGATAATCGCCGGTGAGCGAGTTTTTCTCGTTCATGATGTCCTTGACCGCGCCCTGCGCGACGATCTCGCCGCCATGAACGCCCGCGCCGGGGCCGATATCCACAATATGATCGGCGGCGCGGATCGCGTCTTCATCATGCTCGACCACGATCACCGTGTTGCCGAGATCCCTGAGGCGCACCAAAGTTTCGAGCAGGCGGGCGTTGTCGCGCTGATGCAGGCCGATGGAGGGCTCGTCGAGAACATATAGAACGCCGGTAAGGCCGGAGCCGATCTGAGAGGCGAGGCGGATGCGCTGCGACTCGCCGCCGGAAAGCGTTCCGCTCGCGCGTGAAAGGGTCAGATAGTCGAGGCCCACATTATTCAGGAAGGAAAGGCGGTCGCGGATTTCCTTGAGGACGCGGACTGCGATTTCCTTCTCTTTCTTGTTGAGCTTGGCTTCGAGGCCGTTGAACCACTCGCCGGCCTTTTTGATCGAGAACTCCGTTGCATCGGAGATGGAAAGCCCGCCGACCTTCACCGCGAGCGCTTCGGGTTTGAGGCGCTGGCCGTTGCAGGCCTCGCAATGGGTGACGGACTGGAACCGCGACAGCTCCTCGCGCACCCAGGCCGAATCCGTCTCGCGCCAGCGCCGCTCAAGATTGGGAATGACGCCTTCGAAAGGTTTGACCGTCTCGAATTTGCGCGCGCCGTCGGCATAGATGAATTTGATCTCTTCTTCATCGGTGCCGAAGAGGACGACTTCGCGGGCGATGTCGTCGAGTTCGTCCCAGGGAACGGTGATCTTGAATTTATAATGGCGGGCCAGCGCCTGCAGGGTTTGCGCATAATAAGGCGAAGTGCCCTTGGACCAGGGCGCGATGGCGCCATTATTGAGGGCGAGCCCGCCGTCGGGCACCACCAGCTCCTCATCGAAGATCATTTCCGTACCGAGGCCGTCACATTGGGGGCAAGCGCCGGCGGGCGCATTAAAAGAGAAAAGACGCGGTTCGATCTCGTCGATGGTGAATCCGGAGACGGGGCAGGCGAATTTCGCGGAGAAAATGCTGCGCTGGGCTGAACCTTTGGCGTCTTTCTTATCTGCGCTCTCCGCAATGGCGATGCCATCAGCGAGTTCAAGCGCGGTTTCGAAGCTTTCCGCGAGGCGGGATTCAAGGCCCGCTTTAATGACAACGCGATCGACCACAACCTCGATATCGTGTTTGAGCTTCTTGTTGAGAGCAGGGACGTCGGCGATTTCGTAATATTCGCCATCAACCTTCACCCGCTGAAAGCCTTTTTTCAAAAGCTCGGCGAATTCTTTCTTATATTCGCCCTTACGGCCGCGAATGATCGGCGCGAGCAGGTAAAAGCGTGCGCCGTCGCCTTCCGCCATCAGGCGATCGACCATTTCCGTCACTGTCTGCGAAGAGATCGGCTCGCCCGTAGCTGGCGAATAGGGAACGCCGATGCGCGCCCATAAAAGGCGCATATAGTCGTAAATCTCGGTGACGGTGCCGACTGTTGAGCGCGGATTGCGCGAAGTGGTCTTCTGTTCGATGGAAATCGCGGGTGATAGACCGTCAATCTGGTCGACATCCGGCTTTTGCATCAATTCCAGGAACTGGCGCGCATAGGCGGAAAGAGATTCCACATAACGACGCTGACCCTCGGCATATATAGTGTCGAAGGCGAGTGACGACTTTCCCGACCCGGAAAGGCCCGTCATCACGATCAACTCATCGCGCGGCACTTCAAGCGTGATGTTCTTCAGATTGTGTTCGCGTGCGCCGGCGACGCGGATGGTTTTCGAACTCATAATTCCGATCTCATGGGGAAAGCTGTCGTCTCTTTATATATAAGGGCGGACAGGAAGCGGTTTGTCAGCGTCTCTATATATCGACGTTGACAGCAAGAACAAGGTGTGAACATTTGTCCGCCGCACAACATTCTTCCCGGGTTTTTTCTTGGGGAGAACCAATCATTGAGCGCGCGCCGAATCCGCGCGATTAGCTTTGAAAATTCAGATTTCAGGAGAGTGGTATGGCAGGCAGCGTCAACAAGGTCATTTTGATAGGCAATCTCGGCGCCGATCCGGAAGTGCGGAAATTTCAGAACGGCGGCTCTGTTTGCAACCTCCGGATCGCGACTTCGGAGAACTGGAAAGACAAAAACACCGGTGAACGCCGCGAAAAAACCGAATGGCATTCGGTTGCGATCTTTTCAGAAGGTCTTGTTCGTGTTGCAGAGCAATATTTGAAGAAAGGTTCGAAGATTTACATCGAGGGCCAGCTGCAAACGCGTAAATGGCAGGATCAAAACGGTAATGACCGCTACTCAACCGAAGTTGTGCTGCAAGGTTTCAATGGCACGCTCGTTATGCTCGACGGAAGAAGCGGCGGTGGAAGTTTTGATCGCGACTCAAACCGTGATGCAGGCGGAATGTCCGAACGAGGAGGTTCTTCAGGCGGACAAAGTTACGAGTTAGACGACGACATTCCGTTTTAATCGCGAAAAAAACGCCAAAACGAATCAAAAAACGCAAAAAAATGCGCATGCATGCGTTTAACAACGCATGCATAGAATACTTTTTTAGTAAATTGAGTTATGTTTCCGCTTTCGACACATGATTCGGAGGTGAACCATGGCGGTCAAAAGAAAAACGACCAAGAAGAAAGCGGCTAAGAAAACCGCGAAACGTAAAACTGTAAAGCGTAAGACGACGAAGAAAAAAGCGCCGGCGAAGCGTAAAGCTACAAAACGCAAAGCCACCAAGCGCAAGACGACGAAGAAAAAAGCCACGAAGCGCAAAACGACGAAGCGCAAGGCGGTCAAGCGGAAAACAACCGCAAAGAAAAAGACCACCAAGCGTAAGACGGCCAAGCGCAAAACGGCCAAGAAGAAGACTGCAAAGCGGAAAACCGCCAAGCGCAAGACAGCGAAGCGGAAAACCGCCAAGCGTAAGGCGCCTGCCAAGCGGAAGACTGCTAAGCGCAAAACGGCCAAGCGCCGCACCAAGCGCAAGTAGGCTTCAAACGCTGAAAAGGGCGCGAGCTTCTTGATTTTACAAGGGTTTTCGCTCCGCCGCTCGCGCGAAATGTGTTTTGAAGCACGTAAAATGCGCAGTCAGAGGGGCTATTTCATCGGGCCGGCGTATCGCTAAGTAAGCGGGCCGATGGCAGCGGAGGGCGCTTCGCAAACAGAATACCGGACGCGTTTCGCGTTTGTAAAAACAGAATTCAGCTAGTTGATCTCAGGATCATCAGTTGCTTTTCGCCAAAAGCCCCGGCGCGAATACCGCCGGGGCTTTATTTTTGCGCATTATTCCGGCGCCGTTTCTTTTTTACCGTACACTACGGTGCGGAATTCTGGCCTGGAGTCGAACTTATGGCTGACGGGTGATCGCTAATGGCGCCTTTTGTGTTTGATGCACGCCGTTTCCACCAGATCCTGTGCCGAGCTTTCTTTCGGGCGCCGTTTTTTCGCCTCGCTGTTGATGTTGTATAAAGACAGCGGAACTGGGGAGAGCAATTATGTGCATTAAAACAAATTTCTGTCTGTTACGGGCGGCGAAATATTTTCGCGTTGCAACAATCCTCACTCTGATCTGCGCTGCATCCGCATGCGCAACCCAGCATCATGTCGTGCATGAATGGACGGCGCAGGGATATTTAACGCCCGGTCCGACCGGCGAACCGGAAATCATCGGCGTTTATGACAATGAAGATGACTGTGTCGCCGCCGGTGAAGCCTGGATGAGCCGGCAAGTCGTCGGAAACCCGGTTTACGCGGATTGTCTGCCGGTTGATCACGATTAGGCGGCGACGCCGACTTTGTTCTCTGCGCCCGTAGCGGAAGTTTCACCTTTCCGGGCTTTTTCGCCGGCGAGGAATTCTTCAACGAGCTGTTCGGCGAATTTCGGATCTGCGGCGGCCAACAGGCCGAGTTCCATCATTTCAATATTATCGATCAATTCAAAACGGGTCATGGGTCTCATCCTTGTGCTGTCAGTTTGCCGGATTGGCGCTCTCTGAGTTCCTGTAAAGATTGCGATTTTTCGTCTGATCGTTCATTGCTCAGGCTATGATCAGTTCTGATCAGATCTGATGAGAGGGGCGGGATTGGCGGCTGATATCTACGAATTTGGCGGATTCCGGCTGGATTCAGGCCAGCGGACCCTCTTTGACGGGGCCGGAAAAGCTATCGCGCTGGCGCCGCGAGTCTTCGACACGCTTTTGTATCTGGTGGAGAACGCCGGAGAACTGGTCGAGAAAAACGCGCTGATAGACGCGGTCTGGCCGGATGTGACGGTCGAGGAAAACAGTCTGTCGCAAAACATTTCCACGTTGCGCCGGACGCTTGGCGACAAAACGGGCGACAACCGTTTCATCGTGACAGCTCCAGGCAGGGGCTATCGTTTCGTGGCCAAGGTTTCCATTGCGGCCGACGATGTCAATGTGTCTGCGGATGAGGCGCAGTCTGCCGCGAAGCCGCTGGCTCCTGCGTTGGACAAAGTCCGTGTCTCCGTCGCCGTCATGCCTTTTGCAAATCTGACCGGCGATCCGGAGAAGGAATATTTCTCAGACGGAATGGCGGAGGAGATCATCAATCTTCTTACCCGCACAACTGTAATCCAGGCGCCGTCACGTACGTCGAGTTTCGCCTATCGGGGCCGCAACATCGATGTGCGACAGATCGCGGAAGACCTCGG
Organism: Alphaproteobacteria bacterium; assembly: GCA_030426465.1. Taxonomy (GTDB): domain Bacteria; phylum Pseudomonadota; class Alphaproteobacteria; order Caulobacterales; family Parvularculaceae; genus Hyphococcus. The sequence goes on along the minus strand of JAUHYK010000046.1, from coordinate 6,129 downwards.
CGTTGATGCAGTTCTTGAAGGAAGTGTGCGCGCAGCCGGCGAGCGGGTGCGCGTCACGGCGCAGCTTATTGATGGCGTTTCGGGATTTCACTTGTGGTCAGACACGTTCGACCGCGACATGACTGATGTCTTTGCGCTTCAGGACGAACTGGCGCTCTCCATTCTTGAGGCGATGCAAACCCATCTGAACGCGCCGGTCTCCAAGAAAAGGAGTCCTCGCGCGCGTCCGAAGGACCACGAGGCCTATCGGCTTTATCTTCAGGGCGAGTACCTGCTTCGAAATAACGACGCAGATATTCCCGCCGCCATCGAGCTTTTTCGTGAGGCGCTGGAGCGCGATCCGGACTTCGCCGGCGCACAGGCTGGGCTTGCCCGCGCGAAAGGCTTCGGCCTTTCTTACGTCAAGCCGACGCGCGCCGGACTTGAGGAACTGGAGAGGGAGGCGCGCCGCGCGCTTGCACTCGACGCGCGAAGCGAAGCCGGCCATGGCGCGCTGGGCACCTTCTACGCGCTCACAGGAAAACTCTGCGAAGCCGAGGGCCATATGCGCATGGCCTATGAGATCGGCCGCGATCCGATGGTCGCGAACGCCATGTCGGTGATCATTTTGGGTAATGTCGGGCATCTGCGGCGGGCGATACAGGTCATGGAGGAAGCGTATCGGTCGTTTCCGCTTGCGCCGTTTCTGCTTGTCGCCATCGCCATGGTCTATCTCTCCGAAGGCGACGAGGAAAGGGCGCAGCTTTTTGCGGCGCGGGCGATGGAGCTCGGCCATCTGAAAAACTCTGTCCCGATGTGCGATGTGCTCGCGCTCATGGCGGCGCGGAAAGGCCGTTATGACGAAGCCGCAGACCTTGTTCTCGGGAGCATGCTGCCGCATGAACTCTCTGGCGGCGTCACGCTCGCGGTGCGGGAGGCTTATCTCGCTCTTGGTGACGAAAGCCGGCGCGAACAGGCGCTGAATCTTCTCTACAATCCGGGCGTTACGGAACGGCTTGGGGTTACGCCGATCAACTACAAGCGCATGATGCTGTGGCGGAGCATGCTGGGGGATGTCAACGGCGCCTATGAATGGACGGATCGCATCGTCGCGACGCTTGAGGAAGAGGGGGCGGTCGGCATGATCTGGGCCGTGATCTGGCTCGAGGAGATGGAACCGTTCCGCGCCGATCCGCGCTTTATGGATATCGCGACGCGACTCGGCTTTGTTGACTATTGGAAAGTTTATGGGCCGCCCGACGGATATGATTTCAAGGACGGTAAACTGAGCCGTCTTTGACTCTATTCATCCACCGGGAACGGGCCGTCCTCAAAAATCTCGTCATGATATCCCTTGGCGCCGATCGCGTCTTTTAAGGGGCTGAACGGGCTTTCATTGCGTTTGAGGCGTTCCAGCGCGGTGAAAAAGTCGATTTCTGGCTTCCAGCCGAGCTCTTTACGCGCGAGATCGTTCACATAGACCCGGTCGAGCGTTTCGAACATGCGCCAGCCGCGGCGGGCGTATTCTTCTTCATACTCGCTATAGCGTTTCAGGACAGACGCCGCGTCACAGCCAAGGTCAGGCAGGTCGGCGGGTGAAAACGGCGTTGTCGCGCTGATGATGTAACGGCCGAAACCGATGTCACTGGCGCGGTCGAGCGCGGCGAGATGCGCTGACACCACATCGGCGATATCGACGCGTCGGTAGAGCAGCTCATTGACCTTGGCGTTCAGGTCTTCGTAACCGCCCCGGATCGCGGCGTTGTCATCTTCCTCAGGAAAGAACCGTGAGGTGCGCAGGATGAGGCAGGGGAGTTTGTGTTTTTTATGCACAAGCCGACAGATATTTTCCGCAGCGAGTTTGGTGACGCCGTAAATATTTTTGGGTATCGGCGCCAGATCTTCGGTGACGAGCACAGCTGGCGCGCCTTTGGGCGGACGCATGGCGTCGCCAAAGGTGCTTGTGGTGCTTGTAAAGATGAAACGGTCAGCGCCTTCGCGAACCGCCGCTTCAAGCAGGTTGAGCGTGCCCGTGACATTTGTATCGATGAAATCCTGCATCAAATGGGTCGCCACATGGGGTTTGTGCAGGGTGGCGGTGTGCAGAACCCCGCCCACGCCTTTCATGATCTGCTGCGCGAACGCGGGATCGGCGAGATCGCCGAGCTGATGTGTAAACGGTCCCGGTTTGATGTCGGCGCCGATATGCGCGCGTCCTTCGTCTTCGAAGGTGCGGCAGAGCGCTTCGCCGAGATGGCCGGAGGACCCTGTAACGAGGATCGTCATGGCGTGTTTTTGCCCACGCGGTGAGGCGCGGTCAATCAACCTGTTCACAAAGTGATGCGAAGGCGCGGCAGGGTGCGTCCGGGAATGGAGCCGGAGGGCGACATGCCGTCATCGACCGCGCCCATGCGCCGGTAAAAACCGGCGGCGTCCGGATCGGCGTCGATACTCATGACGTTTGCGCCAGCATTGCGCGCCTGGCGCACGGCCCAGTCGAACAGGGCGCGGCCGATCCCGGCGCCGATAAAATCGGGATCAACATAGAGCTTGTCGAGTTCCGCCGCGACGCCATCAATCTGAAGCTGCGCCATGCCCGCCAGTTTTCCGCCGTCAACAGCGACCTGTATTTGCGCGTTTTGGAAATCCGCCGCCGTGATCGTCAGCTCCGTACGGCAAGAATTCATGAACGCCGCGTCATATCCCCAATACGCCTTGGAGATCATGCAAAGCTCGGAAAGCGCCTGCGCTTCTTCGGGACGGGCGGGGCGGAGTGTGATCATTGCGGATTACTACAATAAGCGGCCAATATTGTGACATTCGTATTCTTTGCCCCTCAATAGTAACGGTATAAAAGAAAAAGCGATAGTATCAGGAGTGAAAACAAGGGGAGAGACCGCATGAAGTTCTTATATTCCATAATTGCGGCGGCGTTTGCCGCGTCGTGTTTCACCGGCGGCGCATCGGCGCAAAGCCTGCTTGATCGTCTTCAGGGATCGAAAGACGCTCATGTGGTCAAGGACACCGAGTTTCGCATGATCGGATGTGAGCTGACGCCCGATCGTTCAGCGATCTGCAGGCTCGAAGTGACAAATAACTATCGTGATAAAAAGATTGAAATCTCGCACGGGATTAAGCTGCAGGATGATCTGGGTGATGAATATCCTGTCCAGCAAGGCGGCTTCGGATCAAACACCGCCCGTCCGAAATGGGATCAGGTCGCCATTGCCGATTCCACCTATCAGTTGACGGTGATTGCGGCGAACCTATCAAGCCGGGCGACATCCGTGCGCGCTGTTGTCTTCCCCCGGATACTCATTCGCACGCCACAGGGACAGGCTCTGGGCTATACCGATCAGGTGGTGTTCGCCAAACCAAACATGATTACGTCAGCCGAGCCGGCGGTCAAAACGGTTTTCGCTACTGAACAGCCGTTGTCAGCGTCCACGCCCGTGCAGGAGCAGCCGAAGACACCGGCGAAGAAATCTGTGAAGGCTTCAGCGGCGACGAAGCCGTCTTTTCTCACCGGCGATTACTGGATTGTTCTGGGCCTTTGGGATTACGATGCGGTTGATGGGCAACAATTACCTGAAAATGGTTTTGTGTTGCGGCCCGTATCCGGCAGCAATCTCGGCGTCAGATGGTCCGGCCATCTTGAACTGAAAAATCACGAGGCGCTTGCTCCACGGGTCCGTACGCTCTGGCCCGTATCCATAAATCCTGCGCAACGGAAAGTCTGCGCCAACTATCCGGATTATCCGACCTATGAGGCCTATATCGATATGCCGGGCGAAGGCGCGGATGGGACCTATCACGTATCGAATTGTAATGCGGGATAGGTGTCCGTCTCAGGGCTGCTCGGCGAGGATCCGGTCCATAATGATGTCGCGGCCGCTTGCATAATCGCTAAAGGTCGGGGCGAGGGCGATGCCCGGCTCGAGTGAGCCCGCCGGCACTTCGTGAAGTATATTCTGCGTAAAGCAGTATTCATGCTTGCCGGTGCAGCCAGCTTCCCAATCGTGATATCCGGTGGCGTAGCTGATGCGATATTCTGTGTTCGGCAACGCAAAGGGAAACCCTGTCTCCGCCCAGAATTGCGGATGATCGCCCATAGGCTCGCCGATAATGACAGCCTGGTCGCCGCCATAATATTTGAGGAAGGCGGCTGTTACGAGCGCGGCGGAGAAGGTCTGAGGGCTGGTGATGATATAAAGCCGGCCATCGCTGCTGAGCGTTTGCGGCGCCGCTTGCACAAAATCGAGCACCTTTGTGTAGTCGCCGCCGGGGCTCAGCCGCAGATCGACCGCCATGAAATTATATCCGCCCGCTGGCGCATCATCGATGACGCTCTGAAATTGTTCGAGGATCGGCGTTTCCTCGCGCTGGAGAAGCAATTGCGGCCGCAGATAAACACCGCCTTCCAATTTTTTAACGAGGAAGTTTTCTTCCGGCGCTTCGAGATAAAGCGGCGCGCCGCCATTCTCGAAATCAAGTACGCGCGACCAGTCGCCATTTTCACCGGGCAACGCATCGCCGCGCAAACTCATCCATGGCCGGCGAATGGGCAGCGTTTCCTGATCCTGTTCCTTAATGGCGGGTAGGGTGATGCTGTGGGTTTCTCCGGATTTGTCGAGAACGGTCAAAGTCAATTCATCCGGTGATCGCGCAAGCCCCGCCGCATGCATCAAGTCGGGTGATTCCAGGAGGTGAACGCCATAGAGCTTTCGAAACTGCGCCGCGCCGCCTGTATAAATAGAAAGAGCGGCGTTGACGTCTTCGGGGCTGCGCCCCTCGACGCCCGTCACTTTTGCGCCGACTAGATCGGCGAACGTGTTTTCAGCCCGCACGATGAAAAGCCCGTCTGCGAACCAGTAGAAACGGACGCCCGCATGGTTGAACTGACGATAGCTTGGGGACTTGCTGGCGTTGGTGTGGCCGTTATCGCTGATTGCAGCGGCCTTCGAGACGGAGAGATAGAATTCGGCGTCAGTCATGTCACCCGCCCGCGCCGCCATTGCGTCGACCTGGGCGTTGAACGCCTCGATCTCTTTGAAGGAAAAGCTGCGGTCGTATTTTGTCAGGCGGCGAAGAAATCGGATGTCTTGTTGTTGGGCCTCGGCGCGGTCGGTGGGATCGCCATAAAAAGGAGGGAGAATAAGCGGACTGTAGGTCAGGATCTGATTGACCAATCGCCAATTGGCGGCGACGCCGCCGGCAGTCATAAGGATGAGAAGCGCGAAAATTGCGCCGATAATTTTGAGAAACAGTTTCATGTCCGCCCCGCCCATCGTCCGGCGTATGACTCGCCGTTTGCCGTAAAGACGAGCCTAGGCGGCGGTTCGAGCGCCCGCCACCGGAATTCCGTCAATGGTGCGATTTATGCGGCCAAGCGCCTTTCGCGTTCGGGATCAGTCTTAAATCTCGAACTTGTCGAGCACGGCGCTGGTTTGGCGGCCGCTATATTGTTCACCGCCGCCTATGACATAAATGGCCTCTCCCAGCGCGACGGCGCCGTGGCCGTGACGGGGATGGGTCATGGCGGAGACGCCACGCCAGTGATCGGTGTCCGGATCATATTCCCATACTTCCGGAAAGACGCCCGGCTCGGGTTGCGAATACTCGCCGCCAAAGGCGTAGATTTTTCCGTTCAGCACCGCCGCGGCAAGACCGCCTTGCGCCTTTGGCATAGGCCGCGCCGCCTCCCATCGGTCGGAAAGCGGGTCGTATACTTCGACAACATTCGTGTTGCCGCCATTCACCGTGCGCCCGCCGATGACATAGAAGACGCCATTGGCGACGACGCCGGCCGTCGAGTTGCGCGCAGTCGGCATGGGCGCGAGCGCGCGCCAGCGATTGTCGCCGGCGTCGAAATACCAATGCTGATCGGTGTCGATATGATCGCGCCATTCGAGATTGGCGCTGCCCGCGGGAGAGCGCCCGCCCGCCACATGAATGAAACCGTTGAAAGAGACGGTGGCGCTCTCGGCTTGCGGGCCGGGCATGGACGCCATTGTCTCCCACCGTCCTTTCAGGTCAGTGAGCCGCCAGCATTGCGAGCGCATTTGCCAGCCCCCGGCGGCGTTTCGGGCGAACCCGCCGACGCCGTAGAGGAAGCCGTTATTATTGACGAGCGCGAGATGGTGGCGCGGC
>JAUHYK010000045.1 GCA_030426465.1 Alphaproteobacteria bacterium | reverse complement strand
ATGGCGGCGGGCCCGTCTGCGGCGTTGCGCAAAGGGATTTCCAGCGAGTTTCATTTTCCGTTGCGCCAGCTGATCTTTATGGGGCCGGCGATGATCGTGATGACGGTCGTTGCTCTGCTGACGCCGCTTCAGGCGCGCCGCCTCGGGGTAATCGTTTTTCTGGGCGCGGTCGGCTTGATGCTCATTCTTCTTCTCTTCGGGGGAGAGGTGAATGGATCGAAGCGCTGGTTTTATCTTGGCGGCATGTCGTTGCAGCCGTCTGAATTCGCCAAGCCTGGTTTTGTCGTTGCGGCCGCCTGGATGCTCGCCGAAGGCGCGCGCGATCCGAAATTTCCGGGCGGCGCTATCGCCATCGGCCTTTACGGATTTTTCGCATTGCTGTTGCTGCTGCAACCCGATTTCGGTCAGTGGGCCCTGATCACGGCGGTCTGGGCCGTGATGTTTTTCGTCGCCGGGTGGAGCTGGCTATGGATCGGTTTACTGGGCGTCGTTGGCATGGGCGCACTCACGGCCGGCTATTATTTATCCGATCACGTCGCCGCGCGCGTTGATGGATTTTTCAAACCCGAGACCACCGAAACCTATCAGGTCGATCGCGCGATCGAGACCATCGCCAATGGCGGCCTCATCGGCCGGGGCGAGGCGCCGCCAGTGAAGACGATGCTCCCAGACGCCCATACGGATTTCATTTTCGCCGTCGCAAGTGAGGAATTCGGTTTTATCCTTGCGGTGCTGATTATCATTTTGTTCGCTGTCTTCACCGCCCGCATCATGGCGGTGGCGGCTGGCCTGAAAAGCGTTTTTGCGCAATGTGCGGCGACGGGGCTTGCCGCGATCATTGGGTTTCAGGCGATCATCAATATCGGCGTGTCGCTGCGTGCGCTCCCGGCCAAGGGCATGACCTTGCCATTCATTTCTTATGGCGGCTCGTCGCTGCTCGCGACGGGGCTGACGGTCGGGCTTATCTTCGCGCTGACGCGCACCCATCAGGGCGTCTTCCGTCGCAAGGACATCATGCCGTGAGTGTTGCGGGGCCCATCGCGCTCGCCGCCGGCGGCACGGGCGGCCATCTGTTTCCCGCCGAAGCGCTGGCGCAGGAGCTGAAGCGTCGGGGGCATAGCGTCCTGCTCGTTACTGACGCGCGCGGCGCGCGCTATGCGCAAAATTTTCCAGCCGATGAGCGGTTTGAAATCTCCGCCGCGACGCCTTCCATTGGCGGGCCGGTGGCGAAGGCGGCGGCGGCCGTGTCGATCGCTTCCGGGCTATTCACATCCTTGCGCGAATTTAGAAAACGCAAGCCCGCCGCGGCGGTTGGGTTTGGCGGTTATCCATCACTGCCTGCGATGAAAGCGGCCGCAATGATGAAGATCCCTTACGGCGTCCATGAACAGAACGGCGTGTTGGGCCGCGCCAACCGTATGCTGGTGAAAGGCGCTGCTTTCACCGCCCACGCTTTTCCAGTGTTGGAAAAACTCCCATCCGGGGTTTCAACCACCGAAGTCGGCAATCCGGTGCGCGACGCCGTGAATGCGGTTTCAAACGCGCCTTATCCATCGCTCGGTGGCGATATTCATCTCTTGATCTTTGGCGGCAGTCAGGGCGCAAGTATTTTCTCCGATGCGCCGGTGAAAGCGATTGCCGGCCTGGCGCCAGATCTGCGCAAGCGCCTTGTCGTCACCCATCAGGCGCGTGAAGGCGATATGGAAGCAGTGAAAGCAGGCTATGCGGGCGCGGGCGTCCGCGCCGAAGTCGCGCCTTTTTTCACGGATTTGCCCCAACGCATGGCCGCCGCGCATCTCGTTATTTCCCGCGCCGGCGCATCGACGGTGACGGAGCTCAGCGCCATCGGACGGCCTTCGATCCTCGTGCCGCTCGCCATCGCCATGGATGATCACCAGACCGGCAACGCACGGGCGTTAAAGGATAAAAACGCCGCCGTGATTTTGCCGGAAAAAGAGTTTAATCAATATGAGCTTGCCGCGCCGCTGGAAGCTTTATTGTCCAATCCGGAGCGGCTCAAATCCATGGCAGCGAATGCGCATGGCGCGGTCAAATCCGGCGCCGCTTCGCGGCTCGCCGATCTGGTCGAGAATATCGCCGCACAAAAACAGGCGGCCTGAGTAAAGAGTATTATGACGGGTAAAGATCAATATTCCAAAGTCGATCCGCTGGAGATCAAGGTGCGCCTGCCTTTTGGCGCCGGCGTCGTGCATTTCGTCGGCATTGGCGGCATCGGCATGAGCGGCATCGCCGATGTGATGCGAACGCTCGGTTACGATGTGCGCGGCTCCGATGTCGCCGACAGCGCCAATGTCCAGCGCCTGCGCGACAAGGGCATCCCTGTCACCATCGGCCATAGCGCCGAGAATGTGGTGGGCGCCGATGCGGTGATCATCTCGACCGCGATCAAGCGCGACAATCCGGAAGCCGCCGCCGCGCGCGCGCGCCATATTCCGGTGGTCAAACGCGCCGACATGCTCGCCGAACTGATGCGGCTGAAATGGACCGTGTCGGTCGCGGGCACCCACGGCAAGACAACAACGACGACCATGGTCGCCGCGCTTCTTGATGAGGCCAATCTCGACCCCACCGTCATCAATGGCGGCGTCATCAACGCTTATGGCGCCAATGCGCGGATCGGCGAGGGCGACTGGATGGTCGTCGAGGCCGATGAGTCTGACGGCACCTTTATTCGCCTGCCGACGACCGTCGCCATCGTCACCAATATCGATCCCGAACATCTGGATCATTGGGGCGGCTTTGAAAAACTCCGCGCCGCCTTTGACCGTTTTATCGAGAATACGCCGTTTTACGGCTTTGGCGTTGTGTGTCTCGATCATCCGGAAGTGCAGGCGCTTGTGGGGCGCGTCACCGACCGGCGCCTCATCACCTATGGCGTCAATCCGCAGGCGGATGTGCGCGCCGTCAATGTTCGTCACGAAGACGGCGCCAGCCATTACGACATTATTTTCCGCGAGCGCGGGAAAGAGATCGACCGTATCGAGGGCGTGCGCCTACCCATGCCGGGCAATCACAACGTCCTGAACTCGCTGCCTGCCGCGATTGTCGCCAAGCGTCTCGGCGCCAGCGATGACCAGATCAAATCGGGCCTGTCGAAATTCGCAGGCGTCAAGCGCCGTTTCTCGCCGGCGGGCGAGTGGAAGGGCGTCACGATCATTGACGATTACGGCCACCACCCGGCGGAAATCGCGGCGGTCTTGCGCGCCGCGCGCTCCATCGCCAAGGGCAAGGTCATCGCCGTCGTTCAGCCGCACCGCTATACGCGCCTCCGCGATTTGTTCGACGATTTCTGCGCCTGCATGAATGAAGCCGACGTCGCGCTGATCGCTGACGTCTATGCGGCGGGCGAAGCGCCCATTGAAGGCTTCAATCGCGACAGTCTCGTCGCCGGGCTCGAAAGCCACGGCCACCAGGGCGCGCGGGCCTTGATGTCATTCGACGAGCTTCCGGGCGTCATCGCAAGCGTCGCGGAAGAGGGCGACTATGTCATCTGCCTCGGCGCCGGGGACATCACGAAATATGCGAATGCGCTGGCGGGTGAATTGTCACGAGTGAAAACATAACATGAGAGTACTATTCAGTATAATTGGATTGAGTATCGCTGCCTTTTCAACGGTTGCAGTCGCTTGCGAGTGCGTGGGCTTTAGTTCTATCGAAGAGCATGTTGAAGCAGCGGATGCGATATTCCTTGCCAAAGCAGTAGAAACTTACGGTTTCGAGATTCCGCCCGGTAAAATTATCGAAGATCACGTCACGCAATTCGAAGTAATTGAAGTGCTAAAAGGTGATGTTGGCCATGAAGTTTCTATCTTCCATTATGTTTATCCCGGCGCTTGCGAAGTTATTTTTGAGCCGGGTAAAATCTATGAAGTATTTGCGCTAACACGCAATGATGGTGAGATGACAACCTCGGACTGTATCCTTGCGCCATACGATAGAGAGCAATTTGGTTGGAGTTGGGAAGACTACAGGAAAGTCGCCCAGAAGCACTAATGTCCTCGAGTGTCACCATATCCGACCTCCCAACCGTCCGCGGGAAATACACCGAGAACGCAGACCTTTCCGCGCTCACTTGGTTCCGCGTCGGCGGGCTGGCGGATGTGTTGTTCTCGCCCGCCGATGAAGACGATCTTGCGCAATTTCTAAAAGAAACGCCGGAGGAGATTCCGGTTCATGTCATGGGCGTCGGCTCGAACCTCTTGGTGCGTGACGGCGGCGTCAGGGGCGTTGTCATTCGCTTCGGCTCGCCTTTCAGACAGATCAGCGTGTCAGGGATGCGCGTCACCGCCGGCGCCGGCTGCATCGATGCGCAGGTTGCGAAAGCCGCGGCGCAGGCGGGCGTTGCGGGTCTCGAATTTTTTCGCGGCGTGCCCGGCACCATCGGCGGCGCCATCCGCATGAACGCCGGCGCCTATGGCGGCGAGGTGAAGGACGTGCTGGTCGCCGCCGTTGCTTATGACCGCAAAGGCAATCGCCGCATTCTTTCCAATGACGGGCTCGGCTTTTCCTATCGTCACTGCTCCGCGCCGGAGGATTTCATTTTCACGAGCGCAACCTTCGAAGGCCGCCCCGACGAACCTGCCGCGATCATCAAGCGCATGGACCAGATCAGCGCGCAGCGCGAGGAAACCCAGCCCATCCGCGAACGCACTGGGGGGTCGACCTTCGCCAATCCGGACCCGGACATCTCCGGCGGCAGGAAATCCTGGCAATTGATCGACGAAGTGGGCGGCCGGGGCCGGGTGATCGGAGACGCGCAAGTCTCCGAACATCACTGCAATTTCATGATCAACCGCGGAAAAGCGACTGCAGCGGACCTCGAGGCCCTAATCGAGACACTTCGTAAAGATGTGTTAACCAAGACCGGCGTTGAGTTGCACTGGGAGATCAAGCGCATAGGAGAGTCGGCCCAGTGAGTAAACGCTATAACCGTATCGCAGTTCTGAAAGGCGGCTGGTCGCCGGAGCGGGACGTCTCCTTGAATTCCGGCGCTGCGGCGGCGAAGGCGCTTGTCGAGGCCGGTTACGACGTGTTTGAAATCGACGTGAGCCGCGATCTTGGCGAGCGTCTCCACGAGGTCAAACCCGACGCGGTGTTCAACGCGTTGCACGGCCAGTGGGGCGAGGATGGCTGCGTGCAGGGACTCCTCGAGATTATGGGCATTCCCTACACCCATTCCGGCGTGCTGGCGTCGTCGCTGGCGATGGATAAACAGCGCGCCAAGGCCGTGTTCGAGGACGCCAATATTCCGTCGCCTTTCGGCAAGATCGTCTCGCGCGGTGAAGCTGCTGGCGGTCACGTCATGGAGCCGCCTTATGTGGTGAAGCCAAATGCGCAGGGCTCTTCAGTTGGCGTCTACATCGTGCGCAAGGGCGACAACCGCCCGCCCGCCGAGCTGACCTCGAAAGAGTGGGCGCTGGGCGAGGAAGTGTTGGTCGAAAAATTCATTCCCGGCCGTGAGCTGACCGTCGCGGTCATGGGCGATCGCGCGCTTTGTGTGACAGAGATTACGACGGCGCTCCAGTTTTACGATTATGAAGCGAAATACGCCGCTGGCGGATCGAAACATGTGTTGCCGGCCGACGTGCCGCAGGACATCACGGAGCGCTGCCTCGACCTCGCTTTGCGCGCGCATAATGCGCTGGGCTGCCGCGGCTTGTCGCGCGCCGATTTCCGTTATGACCCTGACGCTGAAAACGAACAGGTCTATTGCCTTGAAGTGAACACGCAGCCGGGTCTCACCGCCACATCGCTCGCGCCAGAGCAGGCGGCTCATCTCGGTGTTTCATTTCCGGCGCTTTGCGCCTGGATGGTGGAGGACGCCTCATGCCAAAGGTAAAGAAAAAAACGCCTGCAAAGTCGCGCCGCAAGTCGCGCAAAAAACCGAGCGGTTTGTTTGAACGCCTGAGCGATGTGTGGACGAACATGTCCCGCGCGGCGGTGGCCGGCTCGCTGTTGGTTGCTGTGGTTGCGCTCGGGTTCCTCTGGGCGGGCGGATATATCGGCTTGCTTGGCGAAAAGCTGAACCGGGTCGCGGGCGCGGGCGCGGTGAACGCCGGATTCGAAATTACGCGCATCACCGCGCGCGGATTTTCCAAGACCGAGGAAGACGACCTTCTTTCGGCGGTGGGGCCGGTTGTCGGGTCTTCCATTCTTCATTTCGATGCGGATCGCGCCCGTGCACGGGTCGAGGAGCTTGGCTGGGTCCGGACGGCGGCGGTTTCCCGGTTGTTGCCGAACACGGTCCATGTTTCCGTGCGCGAGCGGGCACCGGCGGCGGTCTGGCAATTGTCGGGCAATCTTCATCTGATCGACGATCAGGGCGCCGTCATTCGCGAAGTCAGCGCCTATGAATATTCCGACCTGCCGTTGATCGTTGGCGCCGGCGCACCGGAAGCGGCGTCAGAGATGCTCCAGGCGTTGCATGGCGCGCCGGATATTCAAAACCGTGTTTCTGCGCTGATCCGCGTCAGCGACCGGCGCTGGAATTTGAAAACAAAGGACGGCGTTGAGGTTCGGTTCCCGGAGAAAAATCTGGACGAAGCCATGCGTTATCTCTCACGCATAGAGGCGAAAACAGCCTTGCTTGACGAGCCGCTCGAATATGTCGATCTCCGAAACCCCGATAATTTCGTGTACAGAAAAAGAGGCGCTGTCGAGCTGGATATGCCGCTCGGTCAGGTGAACTAATAACGGCGCAACGCCGCCCAAGAGGTCAGCAGTGGCGACAAAACCGAAAACCAGAAAACGCCGCAAGGATGAAACGCTCGCCGCTGCGCTCGATATCGGCGCATCAAAAGTCTCCTGTTTTATTGCACGCATTGACGAAGAAGAAGGCCACGGGCCTCATGCCGAGATTATCGGCGTCGGCTGTTACGGCGCCCCGGCGCATACGCGCGGCGCGGCGGCGGTTGAAGCGGTGGAGACGGGAGTTCGCGGCGCAGTAGAGGCGGCTGAACGCATGGCCGGCGAGCATGTGGGCCGTCTGATCGTCGCCGTGCCGGGCAAACATTTGCGCGCGCGCCGCATTGGGGTCGATCTTGAGATCGCCGGCGGTGTAGTCGCGCAGGAAGATGTTAATGACAGCCTCGCCGAAGGGATGAAAATTGCGACGCCGCCCGATTGCGCGCCGCTTCATGCGATTGCCGCGGGGTTCAAGCTCGACGGTGAGGACGGTCTCGGCGATCCTATCGGCCTGTCAGGCAGCATCCTCTCGACGCAGATGTTCGCGGTGGGCGCGCGCAAAAGCTATCTCGATAATCTGGCGGATCTGATTGAGCGCTGCGATCTGAAGGTCGAGGAATTCGCCGCCGCGCCATACGCTGCGGCGGAAGCGGTCCTGCTTGAAGATGAAAAAGAACTCGGCGTTGTCATGATTAATATCGGCGCCGCGTCGACCGATTTCGCCGTCTATGACAATGGCGCGCTTGTGGAATGCGGCGGCGCGCCGGTCGGCGGCGGACATATTACGCGCGACATCGCCCAGATTTTCGGCGCGTCGCTCGCCCATGCGGAGCGGGTGAAAACGCTTTACGGCTCTGCGCTTTTAGGGCCTGGCGACGAACATCGTTTCGTTGACTTCCCCCAGCTTGGCGTTCCCGGCGAAACCGCGCGCGCCTCGCGCGCTGATCTTTGCGAAGTGATCCTGCCGCGCCTTGAAGAAATTTTCGAACTTGTCGCCGAGCAGCTTCCCAATGACGGCATGCGTCGCTCGGGACTGCGCCGCGTTGTCTTGACGGGCGGCGGTTCACTGCTTGTGGGCGCCCGTGAAGTCGCCGAACGCACACTGATGATGAAAACGCGTCTTGGCCGTCCGGCGGCAATCGCCGGTTCACCTGAGGCGGCGTCCGCGCCGGGCTTTGCCGTGTGCGCGGGCCTTGTTCAGTATTACGCAAATTTAGGCGCAGACCGCGAAACAGGTATTGGCCTTTTGCGCCAATCACCCCAAGCAGGTCAGCGAAGCAATTTTGGAGCGGCCGTGTTTGGCGGGATGGATTCCTGGCTGCGCGCGAAGTTCTAAAAAACGCGTTTTCGGTGCGTTGCGTATCTCATTCCGAACAGCGCGCCCAAGCATCACACCTCTGGCGACGTTTCTCTTAAAAAAAGAGAGCCGGAGGGGAGTCGTTAAGAGCCTGTTAACCATTTGGAAAGGGTTCTGAACGATTCTTTAACGACGGATTAACCAAGGGGGGAGAGGGCGCCCCACCAAGCCCGACAATTTGCGCATCATCGGAGAACTCCATGCCACTAAATCTCAGCGTGCCGGAACTGACAGAATTGAAACCCCGCATCACGGTTATCGGCGTTGGCGGGGCAGGCGGAAACGCCGTCAACAACATGATCGAAAGCCAGCTTGAGGGTGTGGAATTCGTGGTCGCCAACACTGACGCACAGGCGGTGGGCCTGGCTAAGGCGCCAAACAAGATCCAGCTTGGCGTGAAAACAACGCAAGGCTTGGGGGCTGGGTCCATTCCGGATATCGGGCGTGCGGCTGCTGAAGAATCTCTCGATGAAATCCTGGAGCATGTCGGCAACGCCCACATGCTGTTCGTGACCGCCGGCATGGGCGGCGGCACCGGAACAGGCGCTGCGCCGGTAATCGCCAAGGCTGCGAAAGAGCGCGACATCCTGACAGTCGGTGTGGTGACGAAACCATTCCATTTCGAAGGCGCGCGGCGCATGCGTCTTGCAACGGCGGGCATTGAAGAGCTGCAAAAGCATGTGGACACGCTTTTGATCATCCCGAACCAGAACCTCTTCGCGATCGCTAATGAGCGCACCACATTCCATGAAGCGTTCGCCATGGCGGACCAGGTGCTGCATTCCGGCGTAAGAGGCATCACGGATCTGATGGTGATGCCGGGCCTCATTAATCTCGACTTCGCCGATGTGCGCACGGTGATGAGTGAAATGGGCAAGGCGATGATGGGCACAGGCGAGGCCGAAGGCGAGAAACGCGCCATTCAGGCCGCCGAAGCCGCGATCTCCAACCCGCTACTCGACGAACAATCCATGAAAGGCGCCAAAGGCGTTCTGATCAACATCACTGGGTCCATGGACATGACTCTGTTTGAAGTTGATGAAGCGGCGAACCGTATTCGCGCTGAGGTTGACCCTGACGCCAATATCATTGTCGGCTCGACCTTCAATCAGGACCTCGAAGGCAAGGTCCGCGTCTCTGTCGTCGCGACAGGCATTGATATTGAAGAGCGTGACGCATCGCGTCCTCAGATCAAAATCAATACGGGCGCCGTGTCCAAGCCGTGGCGTGAGCCGACCCCGGTCGATCGCCCAGCCGCGGCGCCGGTCCGGGTCAGCGCGCCAGCCACAACGGCCCCGGCCATGTCGGCGCCGTCCGTTCCAGCTTCGCGCCCGGTTTCGGCGCCGGTGGCCAGCGCCGCCGCAGCAGCCAATCCGGTTGGCGACGTTCACGAGCGGATTCGCAAAATGCTGACCGAAGGCCAGCCAGCCGAAGCGCGTCCGCAGGCGCAAGGTCAAGCCGAACCGGCGCGTGCGCCGCGCCCGATGCGCCCGGCAGCGGAGTCAAAGCAGCAAGGCATTAACCCGTTCCGCGGAGCTCAGGCGCTGGGCAAGCACTCGCTTGAGGCGGCTGTCGACATGTTCAAGTCCCTGGGCGGAACTGAGGACCGGCGCGATATCGCCCCACCTCGCGCGCCGGAAGCGACTAAATCCCCGTCCGGGCCGCGCGGCGATCTGTTTGATGATCAGGCGGATGCAGATCTCGAAATCCCGTCTTTCCTCCGTAAGAAAAAGACAGGGTAAGTCTTAGGGTGTTCCTCTAAGATGCTGTTTTGAATTATAAATTGCGCCCCAGCTTAAATGCTGCGGGCGCAATTGTCGTTTAAGGCCGGTTTCGCTGTAGCAATTGGAAACAAACATTCATCATGACAGCTATTCGCACTCGCAGGAAATCGCTATGGTCTTGGAAATTGGCGCGCCGCCCGGCGGGGGGTCCGAAGGGCGGTGTGGGGAAAAATGTTTCGCGCCTGACGAGTGAGCAAGATATGCGTAGTCCCGCCTTCCAGCGGACGCTCAAGAAAGTGGTGGAATTTGCGGGAGTGGGGCTGCATTCCGGCGAAGCCTGCAGGGTTGTTCTGACGCCGGCGGTTGCGGGCGAGGGGCCTGATGGAATTTTGTTCCGGCGCACCGATCTCGCCGCGCCCGATAACATCATCGCCGCGATTCCGGAAAATGTCGCATGCGCCAATCACGGCACAACCCTGACCAATAGCGCCGGGGTGAGCGTCGCAACCGTAGAGCATTTGATGGCGGCGCTGGCGCTTACCGGCGTTGATAATTTGCTCGTTGAGATCGACGGACCGGAAATTCCCATTCTCGACGGCAGCGCGGCAGCCTTTGTGACCGAGATCGCCAAGGCCGGACTCGTCAGCCTCAAGGCGCGCCGCCGGCCAGTCGTGATTACAGAGGCCGAGCATATCGCCGATGGCGAGCGCTCCATCACAGTGGAGCCATATGCGGGCCGGCTTGTGGAAATCGAGATTGATTTTTGCGACTGCCTGATCGGCCGCCAGTCTTTGCGCCTTGATCTCGACGATCCGGCGGTGATCGCCCGGCTGGCGAGCGCGCGCACTTTTTGCAGGCTCAACGAGGTGGAGGCGCTGCGCTCCGCAGGACTGATCCGGGGCGGGGCGCTGTCGAACGGCATTGTTGTCGATGGCGACCGCGTCCTCAACGAAGAGCCGTTGCGCGACCCGGCCGAATTCGCCCTGCACAAGGCGCTCGATCTGATCGGCGACCTTTATCTTCTCGGCGGGCCCGTGATCGGGCGAATCCGGGCGGTCAAACCCGGCCATGATCTCAACACCCGCGCCGCCCTCTATCTCAAAGAGGCTCAGGCCGAAACCCGCCAGCCGTCGCGCGCCACAGCCTGAACCGCGATTTGGCGCGGGCGGTGTTTGACACGAGGCCTCGGGGCCAACTAGATATTCCGGCCCGTTGCCCATTCGCCGGCGATCGGCGTTCAAACGAGGCCTGTTGGCTGCCGTAAATGGGCTATAGATAGAAGGTGCTGTCCCCTGTGAAAATGCGTTTTGCGTTCCCGGCCAAACTCTTCTTCATTCTCATCGCTTCGCTCGCCATTGTCGCCTGCGGCTCTTCCGGCAAAAAGAAGCAGCGCTTTGCTTATGTCGAGCGCCCGGTTGAGATTTTGTACGACCTTGCGGTGAAAGATCTTGAACGCAAGCGCTATGACCGCGCCATCGCCTATTTCGAAGAGGTGGAGCGCCAGCACCCTTACTCCGCATGGGCGCGCCGGGCGATGCTGATGAAAGCTTTCGCTTATTATCAAGGCAATGATTACGAAGAGGCGGTCACCGCTGTGGATCAGTTCCTTGCGCTGCACCCAGGCAACAAGGATGCGGCTTACGCCTATTACCTCAAAGCCATGTGTCACTATGAGCGCATTCGCGATGTGGGCCGCGATCAGGAATTCACCAACAACGCAGTGGAGGCGCTGAACGATGTCGTGCGGCGTTATCCGGATACGGAATATGCGCGTGACGCGCGCCTGAAGCTTGACCTCACCAATGATCACCTTGCCGGTAAAGAGATGTATATCGGCCGCTTCTATCTGAAGCAGAACAAACACATCGCCGCCATCAACAGGTTCAAGAAGGTCATCACGGACTATCAGACCACCAGCCATGTGCCGGAGGCGCTGCTTCGCATCACCGAAGCCTATCTCGAGCTTGGCATCGTTGATGAAGCGCGCGCCGCCGCCGCCGTCCTTGGTTACAACTATCCCGGCAGCCGCTGGTATCAGGACAGCTATCGCCTGTTTGAACAACGCCACATTGTCGCCGAAGGCTCCGAGCCCACGCGCCGCAAGCCGGCGAAACTGAAAGAACAGGCGCCGTCGGTCGAGAATATCGACCCTGACGATTTGCGCGCCATTGAACCGCCAAGCCCATCGGAGATGGAAGCGCTTGAGCCTTCTGACAATCTGCCGGAAAACCCGCTCGAAGAAGCGCGGGACGAGCTTTAAACCCGGCGTAAACTGCGATAAATCCTTTCTTTGTCGTTCGCGGGGCCACTTCCCGCGGAAGGGGTTCTCGCGCCAGCCATGCTCACCGCGCTTCATATTCAGGATTTCGTGCTGATCGATCAGGCGCGTCTCGCGCTTGGGCCCGGCATGACTGCGCTTACGGGTGAAACCGGCGCGGGGAAATCCATTCTGCTTGATGCGCTGGGGCTCGCCGTCGGCGGGCGCGCCGAGCGCGGCGCCGTGCGTCAGGGCGCCAAGCAGGGCGTTGTCTCCGTCATCTTCGAGCCACAGGCGAACCATCCGGTCTGGAAAGTGCTGGAAGAAAACGGTCTCGATACTGGCGAGGATCAAATCATCCTGAGGCGGGTGCAGACGGCGGACGGGCGCGGGCGCGGCTTCGTCAATGACCAGCCGGTGTCGATCGCGATGCTGCGCAGCGTCGGCGAAACCCTGATCGAGATTCACGGCCAGCATGACGGGCGCGGATTGCTGACCGCGTCGGCTCATCGCGGCATGCTCGATGAATTTGGCGGCTTGCAAAAAAAAGCGACGGAAATTTCTGCGCTTTGGCGCTCCTGGCGCGATGCGGTGGAAGCGCTCGAGGAGAAAAAGCGTGAGCGTGACGCAAATCTGCGTGAGGCGGATTATCTGCGTCATGTTGTGGACCGCCTCGGAAAACTTGATCCGCAGACGGATGAAGAGGCCGCTCTCGCCGGGCGCCGTGCGGAATTAATGGCCTCGGACAAGATCGCCGACGATCTGAACGCCGCCATAACCGCCATCGGCGAAGGCGCCTTTGATGCAAAACTTGCAACGGCGCTACGCCGGATAGAACGCGCCGGTTCGCAGCTTCAGGGCGCGGACAACCCCTTGACGGTCGCTGCGGCGCGTCTTGATGCGGCGCTGAATGAAGCGGCGGAAGCGCGCAGCGCCATCGAGGCCGCTATTGACCGCTTCGGCGCCGATCCCGATGAGCTTGACCGCGTTGAAGAGCGGCTATTCGCGCTTCGCGCCGAAGCCCGCAAACATGGCGTCACCCCTGACGCCCTTGCGGGATTTCTTCAAAAGGCGCGCCAGGCGCTGGAAGAGCTGGAACTGGGCGAAGCTGCGTTTGAAGCGCTCGAAGCGAGTGTGAAAAATACAAAAGAGGCGTTCGACAAGAGTGCGCACGCCCTGTCACAAGACCGGAAAGCAGCGGCGAAGAAACTCGACAGCGCCGTGATGAAAGAACTAACGCCGTTAAAACTCGGTAAGGCGGCCTTTTCGACGCGGGTCGAAACGAATGAAAGTCATCCAACATCGGAGGGGCATGATGCGGTTGAGTTCATGGTGGCGACCAATCCGGGCGCCCCGGCGGGGCCTCTGAAGACCATTGCCTCGGGCGGCGAGCTGTCACGTTTTGTGCTCGCGATGAAAGCCGCGCTCGCCGCAAAGGAAAACCGCACGGTCATCATTTTCGACGAAGTTGATGCGGGCGTTGGCGGCGCCGTTGCGGACGCAGTGGGGGAACGACTCGCGCGCCTCGCCGCCGATGCGCAGGTTCTGGTGGTGACACACAGTCCACAAGTCGCTGCGCGCGCCGGCGCGCATTGGCGCATCGAAAAGACCCAGACAAAATCATCAACGCTGACCAAAGTGACGCCGCTGGAGCCTGAAGCCCGCATTGAGGAAATCGCGCGCATGCTTTCCGGCGCCGAGGTGACGGATGAAGCCCGCGCCGCCGCGAGGCGCCTTCTTGGGGCGCCGGCGCCCGCGAAACAGGCTGCGTCTAAAAAAGCTCCCTCCAAAAAAGCAGCGACAAAAAAAGCAACGGCGCGCAAACGCGCGTAACGCCGAAACTGACAGATCATGGCCGCGAAAAAAAAATCAGAAGACTTTTCGTCAATCCCCGTGAGCAAGCTTTCGCCTGAAGAGGCGGCGGCGGAGCTGGAACGGCTTGCGCAAGCTATCGCGCGTGCCGACCGCGCCTATTACGAACATGACAAGCCGGAAATCACCGACGCGCAATATGACGCCATGCGGCGGCGCAATCTCCTTGTTGAAAAGCGCTTTCCGAAGCTGAAGCGTGAGGATTCTCCATCGGACAAGGTCGGCGCCGCGCCGTCGACCAAGTTTGAAAAATCAAAACACGCTGTTCCCATGTTGTCGCTCGACAACGCGTTCAACGATGAGGATGTCGCCGAGTTTGGGAAACGCGTGCGCCGGTTCTTGGGCCTGAATGAGAATGAAAAACTCGGCTTTACCGCTGAGCCGAAGATTGATGGTCTGTCCCTCAATCTGCGCTATGAAAATGGCGAGCTGAAAATCGCGGCGACGCGCGGTGACGGTGAAACCGGCGAAAATGTCACCGCGAATGCGCTCACCATCGCCGATATTCCCCAGCTCTTGAAAAACGCTCCGGCTGTGCTTGAAGTGCGCGGTGAAATTTACATGAGCCACGAAGATTTCGAAGCGCTGAATGCGCGGCTCGAAGCGGAAGGTGAGGAGCCCTTCGCCAATCCGCGCAATGCGGCGGCGGGCTCGCTTCGCCAACTTGATGCGGCGATCACCGCATCGCGGCCTTTACATTTTTTCGCCTATGCGTGGGGAGAGTTGAGTGAGCCGCTGGCGGCGACGCAATGGAAGGCGATTGAACGGCTTGGCAAGCTCGGTTTCAAAATCAATCCGCTGACAAAACGCTGCGACACGATAGAAGAGATGATTGAGCATTATCGCGAAATTGAAGCGCAGCGGGCGACGCTCGGCTATGACATTGACGGTGTTGTCTACAAGGTTGACGATCTCGCGCTTCAGGAGCGGCTTCATTATGTGGGCCGGGCGCCGCGCTGGGCGATCGCGCATAAATTCCCGGCGGAAAAAGCGACGACGATTCTTGAAAAGATTGACATTCAACTGGGCCGCACCGGCAAGCTGACGCCGGTGGCGCGCTTGACCCCGGTGACCGTCGGCGGCGTCGTTGTCTCCAACGCCACGTTGCACAACGCCGACTACATCGACGAGAAGGATATTCGCGCCGGCGACACAGTGGTGATCCAACGCGCCGGAGACGTCATTCCGCAAGTCGTTGAGGTCCTCAAAGACAAACGGCCGAAAGGCGCGAAGAAATTTGTCTTTCCCGAAAGCTGTCCGGTTTGCGGCAGTCACGCCGTGAATGAAGTCAATCCGAATACGGGCAAAGCGGATGTGGACCGTCGCTGCACCGGCGGGCTGATTTGCGATGCGCAGGCCGTGGAGCGGTTGAAGCACTTTGTATCGCGTCAGGCGTTTGACATTGAAGGTTTGGGCGAAAAACAGATCGCCTCGTTTCATGAACAAGGCGTTATTAAAGAGCCGGCGGATATTTTCACCCTGCGCAAGCGGCAGGACACCGGAAAGATTGACCTTTACCGCTATGATCTCGACGACAAAGGCGAACGGAAAAAGGACAAGAGCGGAAAAGAAAAACCGCCGACCAATCGAAAGTCAGTGCAGAATTTGTTCGACGGCATTGATGAGCGCCGTTCGATTTCCTCGGCGCGCTTTATCAATGCGCTTGGCATTCGCCATGTGGGCGAAACGAATGCGCGTCTTTTCGCGAGCCATTATGGTGATTTTCAGTCGTTCTATGACGCCGCGCGCGAGGCCCATGATCCTGAGAGCGAAGCTTATAAGGACATGCTCTCAATTGACGGCGTCGGCGCGCTGGTGGCGCGCGGCGTCATTGATTTCTTTGACGAGAAACACAATCGCGACGCGGTTGACCGCTTGCTGGAGGAAGTAACGCCGGAAAAGGCCGAAACGGTGAATGCATCGGGCGCCGTCGCGGGCAAGACAGTGGTCTTTACCGGCACGCTTGAAACCATGACCCGTGATGAGGCGAAGGCGCGCGCGCAAACGCTTGGCGCAAAAGTCTCCGGCTCAATTTCCGCGAAGACGGATTATCTGGTTGCAGGGTTGAAAGCCGGATCGAAGCTGAAAAAAGCCGAAGAGCTGGGCGTCACCGTCCTGACCGAAGAGGAATGGGCCAAGCTGGCGAACGGATAAACGCGTGGCGCCCTTAAAATTTCCCGAAACGCGTTTATATATAAGGACAGGCGGGAGGGATATTCATGATTGTGAGTTTTGTCGTCCTTGGACTGATTGTTGTCTTGGGCGTCGCGGTCGGGGTTCTCTATAATCTCCTCGTTCAAAAGCGGCAGATGACACATAATGGCTGGGCCGATATCGATGTGCAGCTAAAACGCCGGGCCGATCTTATCCCCCAGTTGGTGGCGGCGGTGCAGGGCTATGCGACGCATGAACGCCAGCTTTTTGAAGATGTGGTTGCAAAACGCAACGCCGCGCTCGCGGCGGGCGACGATCCGGCGGCGCGCGGTGAGGCGGAAAGCGCGCTGTCGCGTCCGGTTCGCCAGATGATCGCCGTTGCGGAGGATTATCCCGACCTCAAAGCCAGCGGCAACTTTCTGGAACTTCAGAAACAGCTTGCAGACACCGAGGATAAAATCGAAATGGCTCGGCGATTTTATAATGGCGCGGTGCGAGAGCTGAATACGTTGGTCGAGAGCTTTCCCGTCAACCTGGCCGCAGCGCCATTGGGGTTTTCGAAGCGCGACTATTTCGAAATCGAGACCGCTGACCGCGCGGTTCCGTCCGTGGGGTTGAACTCATGAGGCTGCATGCGCTCATCATTGCGCTTCTCATGCTTGTTTGGCCCGCCGCGGCGCTGGCGACTGAGCAGATCAATAGTTTCGATGTTGACATCGATGTTCAGAAAAGCGGCGATATTGTCGTTAGCGAAACCATCAATGTCACGTCGGAGGGTAGCCAGATACGCCGTGGAATATTCCGCGACCTGCCGCGCACATATGAAAAGAACGGCGCCGATCTTCCCTATAGCTATGATGTGAAAAGGGTGGAGCGTGACGGAAGGCGCGAGCCATACACGATTGAGCGTGTCGGCAACGCATTTCGAATTCGCATTGGCGACGCTGATGTGTTTCTCGATAACGGCGTCCATGAATATCAAATTGAATACGCCGTCAAAAATCAGGTGCGGTATTTCGACGGCTATGACGAGGTCTACTGGAACGCCACCGGCAATTACTGGAATTTTCCCATTACGCAGGCGCGGGCGGTTATTCACTTGCCGGGCGGCGCCGGCGCCATTTCGACGGCCGGCTATACCGGCGCACTCGGCGATGTGGGGCGTAACTATGCATATGCGTATGAGAACGGCGCCCATGTTTTCACAACAACTGCGCCGCTTTCTTACCAGCAAGGCCTGACGGTCGCTGTCGGTTTTGAAAAGGGCGTCGTCGATCCGCCTTCCGCCGCCGATCTTCGCGCGGAATGGCTGCGGCGCAATGCGTCGGCGTTAATTCTCGCCTGTGCGATCTCACTGCTGACGGGATTCTATCTTTTCACCTATAACCGTGTTGGCCGCGATCCGGTGAAAGGCCCTGTGTTCCCGCGCTATGCGCCGCCGGATGGTCTGTCTCCCGCCGCTGTTCATCACATCTATCATCGCCGTTTCGCCGGGCATCAGGCGCTTATCGCGACATTGCTCAATCTCGCTGTCAAATACCGCATCAAGATCGATGCGAAAGACAAGAAGAAAACAAAACTCACGAAGGAAGACTATGTGGATACGGCGATTGCGCCGGAAGAAGAAAGTTTTCTGAAAAGCGTTTTCAACCGCCGGGAAAGCTTCACCCTCGGCGATGATTATGATGCGTCTTTCACCAGCGCGTACCGGCGGTTTCAAAAAGACGTGGGGAAGGATTTCGGCAAACCCTTTTTCAAATGGAATCGCGGCTTCCTGATTCTAGGCGTCGTCCTTACCATCATCGCGGTCGTGCTTGCCGCTAACCTATCCGTTGGCTGGACGCTCTGGCATGTCTTTGCTGTCGGTGCGCTGGCGGTTTTGAGTGCTGTTTTTTCCTATTTCCTTCCGGCGCCGACGGAGCGCGGACAGGCTGTGCGCACAGAGATCGAAGGTTTTCGTCTTTATCTCAAAACGGCGGAAAAATTACAGCTTAACGCCGTCAAGCCGGGCAGCGATGCGCCGCCGCCCATGAGTGTGGAGCGCTATGAACGGTTTCTCCCCTATGCGGCCGCGCTCGGCGTCGAGGAACCATGGACGCGTCATTTTGAGAAACTGATCCCGGAAGAAGCCCGCAATTATGAGCCGCGCTGGGCCAATATGCATGGTCGCAATTACGGCTCCATTCACGGCGTTAACAAAGCCCTGATGGCGGGTATGTCATCGGGCGTTACGAGCGCCTTGCCGCAAAGCTCATCTTCATCGGGATCGAGCGGCGGCGGCTTCTCCGGCGGCGGCGGCGGGGGCGGGGGCGGCGGCGGCTGGTAAAGGTGTCATGCATCTTCTGCTACCCGCGCCGAGACGGATGGCAGATTCAACCTTGAAATCCTGGTAAGAAACGCGTCAGCGCTCTTTTTCGCCATAGTGCCCCGTCGCCATTGCGCGGTTCATGTCCGGCGCGGTAAACCGCCCGGAAAACAAGCCTTTATGTTTGGCGTAAACGAACCGTCCATTTGGGTTGCGTATGGTGGGCGGGAGGAAACCGGAGAGTTTGATGAGCGACACCCCGCCGCTATCGCTATACGTTCCAGAGCCTGAATTTCGCCCCGGAGACAAGCCGGATTTTTCCAATGTCCCGATCCCCCAGGCCGGCGCCGCGATGATGCCGCCGGTGGATGTGGATGCGGGCGAGATCCGCGATCTTGCTTACACCATCATCCGCGTCATGAACCGGGAAGGCGAGGCGGTTGGCCCCTGGGCCGACATGCTCGACGACGACCAGCTGAAAGAGGGTCTCGAAGACATGTTGCGCGTGCGCGCCTTCGACGTGCGCATGACCATGGCCCAGCGTCAGGGCAAGACCAGTTTTTACATGCAGTGCCTCGGGGAAGAGGCGATCGCCTGCGCCTTCTCAAAGGTGCTGAAGCCGGGCGACATGAATTTTCCAACCTATCGCCAGCAGGGTCTTCTTCTGTCGACTGACTACCCCATGGTCGACATGATCAACCAGATATACTCCAACGCCGCCGACCCGCTCATGGGCCGGCAATTGCCAATCATGTATTCGTCGAAGGAACATGGCTTCTTCACTATCTCCGGCAATCTGGCGACGCAGTTCATGCAAGGCGTCGGCTGGGCGATGGCGTCCGCGATCAAGGGCGACACGAAGATCGCCACCTCCTGGATCGGTGAGGGCTCGACGGCCGAGAATGATTTTCACGCAGGGCTTGTTTTCGCATCCACCTATCGCGCGCCCGTGGTGTTGAATATCGTCAACAATCAGTGGGCGATCTCAACCTTTCAGGGGATTGCGCGCGGCGGCGCGGCGACATTCGCTTCGCGCGGGCTTGGCTTCGGCATCCCGTC
This sequence comes from Alphaproteobacteria bacterium, assembly GCA_030426465.1. GTDB lineage: Bacteria > Pseudomonadota > Alphaproteobacteria > Caulobacterales > Parvularculaceae > Hyphococcus. The sequence continues at coordinate 15,659 of JAUHYK010000045.1, read as the reverse complement.
CCTGCGCGTTGACGGCAATGACTATCTAGCGGTTTACGCCGTCGCCAAATGGGCGGCCGAGCGTGCGCGCCGGGGGTTGGGGCCGACACTGATTGAACATGTCACCTATCGCATTGGCGCTCATTCGACCTCCGATGATCCTTCTGCTTATCGCGCAAAAGAAGAATCCACATCATGGCCTCTGGGCGATCCGGTGGAGAGGTTGAAAGAGCATCTCATCAAGCGCGGCGTCTGGTCCGATGCGCAGCATCACCAGATGAAAGAAATGCTGGAGGCGCAAGTCGCCGAGGCGCAAAAGCAGGCGGAAAAGAACGGCACGCTTCATGACGGTCCGCATTCTTCCGCCGCAACCATGTTTGACGATGTCTATAAGGAAATGCCGCTGCATCTTCGCCGTCAGCGTCAGGAAGCGGGGTTTTAAACGATGTCGCGTATGACCATGATTCAGGCGATCCGCAACGCCATGGACACCGCCATGGGCCGCGATGACAATGTCGTCGTCTTTGGCGAGGATGTGGGCTTTTTCGGCGGCGTCTTTCGCTGCACGCAAGGCTTGCAGGAAAAATACGGCCGCCATCGCTGCTTCGATACGCCGATCAGCGAAACCGGCATTGTCGGCGCCGCCGTGGGGATGGCTGCGTATGGCATTCGTCCCTGCGTCGAAATTCAGTTCGCGGACTATGTTTATCCCGGTTACGACCAGATCGTGTCGGAGGCGGCGCGCATCCGCTACCGCTCCAATAATGATTTTACAGTGCCGATGGTGGTGCGTATGCCGACGGGCGGCGGGATTTTCGGCGGCCAGACTCACAGCCAGAGCCCTGAAGCCGTGTTCGCCCATGTGTCGGGCATCAAAACGGTAATTCCGTCAAATCCCTATGATGCAAAAGGGTTGTTGCTCGCCTCCATTGAGGACGATGACCCGGTGATGTTCCTGGAGCCTAAACGGCTTTATAATGGACCTTTCGACGGCCATCACGACCGGCCGGTGACGCCATGGTCGAAGCATGAACTCGGCGAGGTTCCCGATGACCATTATACAGTGCCGCTCGGCAAAGCGGCGATCCGCCGTGAAGGCGCGGATGTAACGGTGCTGGTCTATGGCACCATGGTTCATGTCGCAGAAACTGCGGCGCAGGAAACCGGCGTCGATGCGGAGATCATCGATTTGCGCACGCTCCTGCCGCTCGATATGGAAGCGATTGAAGAGTCGATTAAAAAAACCGGACGCTGCGTCATTGTCCATGAGGCGACGCGCACATGCGGCTATGGCGCGGAACTCGCGGCGATTGTCGCTGAAAACTGTTTTTATCATCTCGAAGCGCCGGTTATCCGCGTGACGGGCTATGATCTGCCTTATCCCCACGCCCATGAGTGGTATTATTTTCCGGGACCCAAGCGCGTCGGCGATGCGCTGAAAAAAGTGATGGAGGCCGCCTGATGGGGGAACATGTCATCAAACTTCCCGATGTGGGTGAGGGCGTGGCGGAAGCCGAGCTTGTGGAATGGCTCGCCGATATCGGCGCCAATGTCCGCGAAGACGAAGTCATCGCCTCCGTGATGACCGACAAGGCCACGGTGGAGATCCCGTCGCCGGTCGAGGGCAAGATCATCTGGCGCGGCGGCGAGATTGGCGAAGTGCTCGCCGTTGGATCGCCACTGGTGCGCCTCGAAGTCGACGGCGCCGGAAATGTGAAACCCGGCGATGCGGCGCCTGCGCCTGCAAAAACAGATCCTCAACCCGCGAAAGAAGAAAAACCGAAATCGGCGAAGGCGGAGCCTGCCGGAAAATCAGACAAGCCGAAGACCAATGGCGCCGCGAACGGCGCCGCTGCGCCGGCGCCCGTGGGCGCCCCGAGAAAAGAGGGCGAAAAACCGCTGGCCTCTCCCGCAGTCAGGAAGCGCGCTGCGGATGCCGGCGTCGATCTGCGCCGCGTGCCGGGAACCGGTCCGGCGGGGCGCATCACCCATGAAGATTTGGACGCGTTTTTTGCGAGCGACGGCGAGGCGGCGGTTGCGCGCGGAACCGGCTATGTGCGCAACACGTCCGTGAAAGACATTCCTGTCATCGGTCTTCGCCGCAAGATCGCGGAAAAAATGGAAGCGGCGAACAATCGCATCGTTCCCATCACCTATGTGGACGAAGTCGATGTGACGGCGCTGGAAGATTTGCGCGCAGAACTGAACAAATCACGCAAGGAAGGCCGGCCGAAACTGACGATCCTGCCGTTTCTCATGCGCGCCATGGTGAAAGCGGTTTCGGAACAGCCGCATCTGAACGCCATCTATGACGATGAAGCGGATGTCATTCATCAACATGGCGGCGTGCATATTGGCATCGCAGCGCAAACGCCGAACGGTCTGATGGTGCCGGTGGTGCGTCACGCCGAAGCGCGCGACATCTGGGATTGCGCCGCGGAAATGGCGCGCCTGTCGGAGGCGGCCAAAGACGGCAAAGCCTCTCGCGATGAACTGTCTGGCTCGACGATCACCATCACCTCGCTCGGCGCCATGGGCGGCATTGTGACGACGCCGGTGATCAATCATCCGGAAGTCGCCATTGTCGGCGTCAACAAGATGCAAATCCTGCCGCGCTGGAACGGAACCGAGTTCATGCCGCGCAAGGTGATGAATCTGTCTTCCAGTTTCGATCATCGCGTGATCGATGGCTGGGACGCGGCGGTGTTTGTGCAGCGCCTGAAATCGCTGCTTGAAACGCCTGCGATGATTTTCATTGAGAATTGATGTGCCGACGTTTCGGGTCTTTGACACATTCACTCTTCCATCCAGAAAATGGTTGGTCTTTTTCGGCACAATCGAAGAAGGAGTTATTGAAGCTGGGATGTCGATTTTAGTTCCATTTAACTCCGCAATGAACGTTTCCTACAAAATTAACAGCGTTGAATCGATCCTACGGGCAGGTGAGTCATTCATAGGTTTAACGGTGCTGTATGACGACGAAGGTGAAGCGGAAATCACCCATGCGCTGGATATTCATGATGAGGCGCTGACAGTTCAGAACGTTCAAGAGAGTTCATAAAGATAGTTTGAGAAGAAATGATGGAAGACGTTACGTGCAAACTCCTCGTCATCGGCGCCGGACCCGGCGGCTATGTGGCGGCAATCCGGGCGGGCCAGCTCGGTCTCGATACGGTGATCGTTGAGGGCCAATATCACGGCGGCACATGCCTCAATGTCGGCTGCATTCCCTCGAAAGCGATCATTCACGCGGCGGACGAGTTTGAAAAAGCAACGCATTTTGCGGGCGAGTCTGAAATTGGCGTAATGGCAAGCAAGCCGGAAATCGATTTCGCCAAAACGCTGGCGTGGAAAGACGGCATCGTCAAACGCCTCACCGGCGGCGTCGGCATGTTGCTGAAGAAAAACAAGGTGCGCGCGATTTCAGGCTGGGCGACTTTCGTTGACGGTAAGACGGTCGATGTAAAGGAGAATGGCGAGACTTACCGAATTCGCGCCGAAAATGTCGTCATCGCGACGGGGTCGGTTCCAGTGGAGCTGCCGTTCCTGAAGTTCGGCGACAACGTGATCTCTTCGACTGAGGCGCTGGCGCTATCGGCGCCGCCGAAAACGCTTGCGGTTGTTGGCGCCGGTTATATTGGCCTCGAACTTGGCATTGCGTTTGCGAAACTCGGGACCAAAGTCACTGTCGTGGAAGCCATGGATAAAATTCTGCCGCTTTACGACAAGGAGCTTACGCGCCCCGTTGAGAAAACCCTGAAGCGCCTCGGCGTTGAGGTGCTGCTCGGCGCGAAAGCGAAAGGCGCGTCGAAAAAGGGTCTCGACATCGAAACGGCGAAGGGTGAAGCGGAAACAGTGAAAGCGGAAAAAATCCTCGTCACCGTGGGCCGCGCGCCGAAAACCGAAGGCTGGGGCCGCGACAAGCTCGTCCTCGATATGGCGGGCAAGTTCATCCAGATCGATGATCAGTGCAAAACCTCCATGAGCGGCGTTTACGCCATCGGCGATGTCACCGGCGAGCCGATGCTCGCCCATCGCGCCATGGCGCAAGGGGAGATGGTTGCGGAAATCATCGCCGGCCATAACCGTTCATGGGACAAGCGGGCGATCCCCGCCGTCTGTTTCACCGATCCTGAAATCGTGTCCGTGGGGCTATCGCCGGAGGAAGCGAAAGCGCAAGGGGAGGTGAAGGTCCAGAACTTCCCGTTCAGCGCCAATGGCCGCGCCATGTCCATGGAAGCTGAAGACGGATTCATTCGCATCGTCGCGCGTGCTGACAATAATCTGGTGCTGGGTGTCCAGGCCGTTGGCAAAGGCGTCTCGGAACTGTCGACCGCGTTCGGTCTTGCGATCGAGATGGGCGCGACTCTCGACGACATTGCCGGGACCATTCACGCCCACCCGACGCTCGGTGAAGCCTTCCAGGAAGCGGCGCTTCGCACGCTTGGCCACGCGCTGCATATTTAAAAAATTCCCTCCCCCTTGCTGAAGGGGAAGGGATGTCATCAATCCAAATCGAACCATGAGAAAGAGCCTGTGACCTGCGGCGCGGGAAGTATTCCGGCCATTGTGAAAGCGGCCAAGACTTCCTGACGGGTCTTTCCGTCAAGCGTCTTGTTTTTCGGCGCCATCATTTCGTCCACGGCCCAAAGACCGCCTGCCAACCGCTTTAGCTCGGCGATGGCGACCGGGCGCCGGCTGTCGTCATATCGATAGAAAACGCTGGCGCCGGTCGATGCCTCCCACATGTAGTTGGCGACGCAATTGTCGAACTCACGTCCGGCGCGCAACAAATCTGCGCCGGAGGTGACGGGGCGCAAGACGCCGCTTGTTCCGTTCGTCAAAGCCCCCGTAGGGGCTTGCGGGAAAGGGAGGCGTTCATAATGCGCCTCCACCCAGTCTCGTACATATCGCGTATCGGACTTTTCCAGTGACGCCAGTATCTGCCGGTCGTTGAGGTCGGTCCGGACGCGCCGAACGACTTCAATGCCGAAGAGGACGCTGGAAAGATCGAGGCGTTTTTTTATCTTTATGACGATGCCGATCTTGCGATATGGCGCAGGTAGTCGCGCCAGAATAATCAATCGCCAGCGTGTGATTTGCTTGATGTGGCAAAGCACCTTGCGGGCATGCGGTTCGGCATAGAGCTCTGTCAGGCGTAGATAGCTTGCAGGACGCCACGGTCTGCCAGCGAGTTTTCCTGTCAGCTGAGCAAGATGCCTGTTGGCGTCCGGCGCCAGGTCGCCAAGCAGGGATTTGCGTGTTCGGATACCGATCCCGCCCGCGAAAGCGGCGAGATGGTCTGCATCGTTGCGTTTCTCGCCCATCAGCGAAAGGCAAAGAGCAATGAAGTGCATTTCCGTCCGCGACAGGCTCAATATGCGCGAACCGACTTGCGGAGTATGTGCAGCGATCGCTGCGATATAAGGCGTCATCCAGCCATAGGGGGAGCCGGGCTCTGCCTGGGCAAAAGCGGACTGAGGCGCGAACGCCCGCATGGCCGATCTTTCATGGAAAGTCATCGGATTTCTCTCTTCAGGTTTTATCGGAAAAAGGCGTGATGCGGTCTTCACGCTCCGCCTACTGAAGAGAGAGGCGGCGCAGTCAGACGGCGATAAGCCAATCGTGGTTGCGCTGTGTCATCTATTATTCCTTTTCATCTCTTCGAAAAACTCGAAGTGAGGCGCGGGATAATCGAAGCTTTCAGAAAAAGCAAGCCCTGGCAGTGGGGGGTGCGCCTAGAACCAATCCGCCGGATCGAGCTGATAATATGCGCTGAGCTCGTCATAGAGAGCGGGTTCCGCATCACGCAGATCGCGCGAGCGTTCGAAAAAAACTTCGGTGGCGACAGCGAAAAACTCCGCCGGATTGGTCGCGCCATAGGCGTCGAGAACATTGCTCCGCCCGGCGCTCACATCATCTCGCAATCGTCCGTAAGCGTCCCGAAACACGCGCGCCCAGCGTGACGCGCTTTGATCCTTGTCGAGCAGGGGAGAACCGTCGGTAACGCCGGTTTCATTGTCGAGCTGATGTGCGAATTCATGCATCACCACATTGTGCCCGTCATGGGCGGCGAAGGCGCCGTAAGCCGCCTGATCCCAGGCGAGGATGACAGGTCCGCGCGCCCAGCTTTCGCCGGAGCGCACCGGCCGGTGCTCCATCATCACATTGCCTTCGGCGCGCGCCATCTGGCTCGTGAACACGGCGGGATAGACATGGATCGTGTGGAGCGTTTTGTACCAGCGATTTTCCTTGTTGACGATCAACAGGCAAGCCTGCGCAGCGATGACGACACGAACCTCGTCGGTGATTTCAAATCCTTGCGCGCCATAGAATTTTTTCTCGGCGAGGAAGCGGTTGATCAGCCCGTCAAGGCGCTTGCGCAAGTCATGAGGCAGGGCGTTGTAGACGGGAACGCGCGCCCGCAGGATCTGGCGGAACTCGCCCGGCAAGGGCGCAGCGAGCAGGGCTTCCGTCTTGCGGCGCTGCAACGCCAGGCGTCCGCCGACAAAAAGCCCGGCGGCGGCGGCGAGAATGATGAAAACCATATTCATGGGGCGCAATATGGGGCGAGGCGCCGCAAAGTCCAGAGCTGGTCAGCCGCCCATGAAAAGCCCCCTTATTGCGTTGGCTGGTTTTGCAAGCCGAAGGCTGCAAGCGCTGCGCCGGAAAGCTGTTTCTTGGAGTATGCGTAGCGTTGCCCGGGCTGAACGGGTTGATGGGTCAGCTTGTCATAAACTTGATCGACAGGGTTTGCGTTTTTGCATTTTCGGAACTTCACCTCATACCAGACGCCGCCAATGCGATGCAGCGCTGTGTCCTTGCCGATCCGGCGAATATCCGGATTGGGCGCGCGCGCCTCTCTTTTTCTTTTCACCCAGACCGGGGTGGTGTCGACGCCAAGCTTTTTCCAGAGCTTGTCGCTGCGTTTCAGGATGCCGTCTTTCGGATCCACATAAAGCGGTTGGCGCCAGGGAATCGATCCCGCGCCACAATATGAGGAGTTTCCGTTCATCCATTCCCCTTCGCGGCCAATCGCCACTTTGAGCACAACGAAATCCTTCAGGTGATCGCGAACATGTTGCATGACCGTATTGTCGGCGCGCAGATGCTCGCAAATATTGGAATACACCTTGCTCCAGGGGCGGCCCGCCTGCTTCATGAGGTACCGCCGCAATGGCGCCAGGTTTTCGTTGAGATATTTTGTGTCGGTGTGATTGAGCTTGCGAAAACGTTTCATGCCGACACGCGACGGCAAGTCGTCCGCGCCCGCCAGACGGGAACGGTTCAGGCGCAAATCCGCGCCGCGGCGCGGCCGCTCCACAATCACTTTGAACATGTCTTTACGCATCTCAATTCTCCTTTGGGACCGGCGGCCCCCTGCTGACTCCGCCGGTCCCTTTGGGGGAGGCGGCGGATTCCACCTCTCCCATTTTTTTGCGCATTTTCTTCACACGAACCGGTAACCACTTCGCTTGAAAATGCGTCAGCCCTTGACGCACACGATTTGCTTCAGCGTGTGCACGACCTCGACGAGGTCGGTTTGCGCGGCCATCACGGCGTCGATGTCCTTATAGGCGCCGGGCGTCTCGTCGATGACGCCGCGGTCCTTCCGGCATTCAACGCCTTCGGTCGCAGCGCGGTGGTCGGCGAGCGTGAAGGTTTGCTTCGCCGCCGTCCGGCTCATTTTCCGGCCCGCGCCGTGCGAGCACGAACAGAAAGACTGTTCACTCCCGCGACCCGAAACGATGTAGGACTTCGCCCCCATCGAGCCCGGAATGATGCCGAGTTCGCCAGCGCCGGCGCGCACTGCGCCTTTGCGGGTCACCCAGACATCCGCGCCGAAATGCCGTTCACGCGCCACATAATTGTGGTGGCAGTTCACGGCCTCTTTCTCGATGCGGAACTTCCCGACCTTTTTCGGCAGGCGGTAACGCAGCGACGCAAGAACGCGCTCCATCATCGCCTCGCGGTTTTCCCGCGCGAAGTCCTGCGCCCAGTGGACGGCCTCCACATAGTCCGTGAAAAGCTCTTCGCCTTCCTCGAACCAGGCGAGGTCCTTATCGGGCACGCCGTAACCGCGCTTGATCAGCTCTTCACGGGCGCGTTCGATAAAATACGTCCCGATCCGGTTGCCGATCCCGCGAGAGCCTGAGTGAAGCATCACCCAGAGGCGATTTTCCTCATCAAGGCAAAGCTCGATGAAGTGGTTGCCCGTACCGAGCGAGCCGAGATGGATCACGTGGTTCGCGCCGCGAATTTTGCGGTGCTTGTCCTCGATCACCGTCAGGCGATCGGCGAGACCGGTAGAGACGAAACGCGAGGCGATCGCGTTCGGCACGCCTTTCATCCAGCCGCCTTTCTTGCCGACGCCGCCATGGGGCACCGAGCGTTCGATGTCCGAGCGGATCATCGACAGATCGTCCGGCAACTGATCGGCGGTGACCGTGGTGCGCACCGCCATCATCCCGCAGCCGATGTCGACGCCGACCGCGGCCGGAATGATGGCGCCTTTGGTGGCGATCACCGAACCGACGGTTGCGCCGCGCCCGAAGTGAACATCGGGCATCGCCGCGACGTGTGAGTGGATGAAGGGCAGGCGCGCCACATTGGCGAGCTGCATGCGCGCGCTATCCTCCACGGGCACGCCGCGCACCCAGGCTTTCACCGGCGCGCCGCCGGTTTCCATCACGTCAAAATTTTCACTCTCCGCCATTGGAACCTCCTGTGGTTGGCGGGGCTAAGCCCGTAATTGCGGGCAACAAAAAACCCTCCGAGGCGGGGCCTGGGAGGGTTATCCTTCCGTCATCGGATGATGCGGTAAACCTTACCGCATCAGGACGAAACCCTCCGTAACCGCCTCATCGGCGAGCGCGCGTGCGTATTCGGGCCGCAAATATTGCAGCGCGACGCTTTGCTCGTTCGTAAGGCTCATGATTGAAGCCGGTTTCATCTTGCTCATCCTATTGGCGTGACCATCACGCGTGGGGAGGGGTGAATAGTTCGTTTAGAGAGAATGTCAAGGAGAATTCTAGCTCCCAGTGACGCGGATTCGCGAGTACTCCAAGGATAGATGGCGAAATGAAATAGAATACGCTGATAAATTAGCGCATGCAGCAAAAACGAACTTAGGTACTTTCCCGATCCGATCGACAGACGAAGATGTGGAAAGTGCTATCTTGTCAAGATTTACAAACGTCAATCAATATATATCTCAATAAAGCATAGATAAAACTCAATTGATGGAGGGAGATGTGAAGTCTTTAGATGAGCCAATTGAAGAAAATTATCGTGTCGTGAAAGAGAAATTAGATGCGTTAAAGAATTTGCTCAATCAAGCACAAGCTAGTGATGAACAAAAACTAGATCTTTCCGTCGGCGATCCCCAGGAAAGTATTTCGTTTGTTGATGTGGAATCGAAAGTTGAACAATTAGGCTACTGGATAGAGTCTTTGGTTCAATCTAAGTATCAAGAACTTGTACCAAGATTCGCACTAATCCGGATTTTACAACAGTTAGAGAAAACGAAAAACTTATTAACAGGCGCATTTGATGATATAGAACAGAGGTCTGCTAACCAGACAATAAGTGAAATAAGCACAGAGGCATTATTGATTACTTATGACGACGGTGCAAAAATTGATGTTGCTGATTTAATCCGTAAGCTATTTTCGGAGACGGATACTGCAATCTATCAATTCAGTGTAATCAGTCATTTTCTTAAAGTAGATGGAGAACGACAATTCTATTTGGCGCGAGAGCGAGTTGACCGGTTGGCAAGAGAGATAAGTGAGTTAGGTTATAAAGCTAAGCTTGAATATGATAAAGTAACTGCGGATATGAAAAGCGCCAACATAATGGTTGGTGATATCAAAAGTAACGCCGAAACTGCCAACGTAATCTTATCTAAAGTTAAAGAAGACAGAGATGCGCTGGATACCGAGATTACAACAATCGAAACGCTAAATGAGAAATCGCAGAGTGCAAATGAACACGCCCAAGAAAATCAATCAGAAATCGAAGGCGTAAGAGCTTCAGTTGCCCAAAGCGAAGGTTTTATAGAGGAAAAGCAGCAAGAAATTGCTTCGCTTAACGAACGTTCAAGTGAGGCTCTCTCAAATATTTCTGCACATAACGACGGAATAATAGCGGTCCGTGAGCAGATAGATGCACTTAATGCTGATGCAGTCGCGATGCTTCAAGGGGCTACAATTGCCGGTCTTGCTGGTGAGTATGGAAAGATTAGAACTGAAATTGAACGAAAACTAAATGGAGCGAGGCGGCTGGTATATATCGCTCTCACTTTTTTATTCATATCGGTTATTCCAATGTTTTTATACAGCGTCTTGCCATTTCTACCTTTAATTTTCCCGATAGACGTTAGTCGACTCCAATCGGCATACGAATTCGGAAACGGTCAATTGATTGGAACTTTGTCGGGCTTGGGTATGCGCTCTATATTGCTGGTTCCGGCGGTTTGGTTCGCTACATTTGCTTCCCGACGTTATGACAAGCTATTCCGCTTAAAAGAGCATTATGCATTTAAATATTCCGTGGCCACATCTGTTGAAGGATTCAAGCAACAAGCTCCATCGTTCAAAGACGAAATTGCGGCGGCAACATTTTTTGAGCTCACATTTAACCCAGCAGATAGATTGGATCGAGGTCGTGCAGAGCCGGCCAAAAGGAGCTCAGTGCTAAAGCGAGTGATTGAAAAACTAGGTGACCGCTCAGTGAAAGAAGCATCCTGATTGCAATGCCGACGGCCTTTGTCGAACGGCGGCGGGCCGTAGTATAAGGCCATTTCAGAAGGGGTGGATAACTTTTCACCACTTTTCTAATGGCCGTATAATGCTTTCATGTTGGCGTAACTTATGCGCAGGTTCTGGCGCCAAAGAGGCGAGAGCAGAAAATGTCAAATGGCGCCAGACTCGGCTGCAGCCCAATAAAGACGGGGGCGAAAAAAGGCGCGAGAGGGAAGAGACGGGAATTGTTTCACGGAGGATTTCTCTTCCCCCGTTTGCGGGGGAAGTGCCGAGCGGAGCGAGGCGATGGGGGCTGAGGCGGCAACAAAGCCCCCTCCGTCATCCCGAGCTTACGCTCGGTCTGCCACCTCCCCCATAAATGGGGGAGGAGAGGTGTTGCGCTGATAAAGGAAGGAGGCGCCTAAATATCCAGCTCGTCGCGTACAAAGGCGGCGTTTTCCTGAATGAACTGGAAGCGCGCTTCGGGTTTCTTGCCCATCAACCGGTTGACGAGATCGCTGCTCGTCTCTTCGCTGTCCTCGGCGATGACGATCCGGGCGAGGGTGCGGGTCTCCGGGTTCATGGTGGTTTCTTTTAGCTGCGCGGCCATCATTTCGCCGAGACCTTTGAAGCGGCCGACCTCCACCTTCTGGTTCGCCTTGAACTCGGTTTTGAGGAGCTTTTCGCGTTCTTCTTCACTCATGGCGTATACGGACTTTCCGCCAGCAGAGAGGCGGAACAACGGCGGTTGCGCCATATAAAGGCGGCCCGCGCGGATAAGCTCCGGCATTTCCTGATGGAAGAAGGTGATGAGGAGCGCCGCGATATGGGCGCCGTCCACATCGGCGTCGGTCATGATGATGACTTTTTCATAGCGCAAATTTTCGATATCGAATTTTGCGCCGATGCCCGCGCCCAGCGCCTGCACCATGTCGGCGATTTCCTGGTTCGCCATGATCTTGTCGCGCGACGCCGAGGCGACATTGAGGATCTTGCCGCGCAAGGGAAGGATCGCCTGGGTCGCGCGGTTGCGCGCCTGTTTCGCCGAACCGCCAGCCGAGTCACCCTCGACCAGGAAAATCTCCGTACCCGAACGATTGGCCGAGGAGCAATCGGCGAGCTTGCCGGGCAGGCGCAATTTGCGCGTGGCGTTGGCGCGGCTGACTTCTTTTTCCTTGCGCCGGCGCATGCGGTCATCGGCGCGGTCCGCAACCCAGTCCACAAGCGCGCCCGCCTGTTTCGGGTTTGACGCGAGCCAGTGGTCAAAGGCCGGGCGCACGGTGTTTTCAACGATGCGCTGCGCCTCCGCCGTGGCGAGCTTGTCTTTGGTCTGGCCCTGAAATTCAGGGTTGCGCACAAAGACCGAGAGGAGGGCGCCCGCCGTGCCGAGCACGTCTTCGGCGGTGATGTTTGACGCGCGTTTGACGCCCGCAAGGTCGGCATAGGCTTTGAGGCCCTTGGTCAGCGCGGCGCGAAGCCCCGCCTCATGGGTGCCGCCCTCGGGCGTCGGCACGGTGTTGCAATAGGAATGAACAAAGCCATCGGCCTCGCCAAAACCGGCGGCACCCCAGATGACGGCCCATTCCACATTGCCGTGTCCGCCATCTTCTTTTTTCTCGACCCGGCCGGAGAAAATATCGTCGGTAACGGTCGGCTTCGATCCGGCGAGGCTTTTCAGATAGTCCGTAAGCCCCCTTTCGAAATGGAAGACCGCTTCGGCCGGGGTGTCGTCCTTGATGAGGGAGGGCGCGCATTTCCAGCGGATTTCGACCCCGCCGAAAAGATAGGCTTTGGAGCGCGCCATCTTGAACAGGCGCACCGGTTTGAATTTCGCAGTTGCTCCGAAAATTTTCGGGTCCGGATGGAACATGATCATGGTGCCGCGCTTGTTGGGCGCGGGGCCGACTTTTTCCAGCTTGGAGCGCGGGTGGCCTTCTGCGTAGGACTGGCGGAACATGGTGCGCGCGCGGCAGACCTCAACAATCAGATCGTCGGAAAGGGCGTTGACCACCGAAACCCCGACGCCGTGAAGGCCGCCGGAGGTGACATAGGCCTTACCCTCGAACTTTCCGCCCGAATGCAGCGTCGTCATGATCACTTCGAGCGCAGACTTGTTCTTGAATTTCGGGTGCGGGTCCACGGGGATGCCGCGGCCATTATCCGTAACGGAAAGATAGCCGTCTTCATGCAGCTCCACCTCGATCCGGGTCGCGTGCCCGGCGACCGCTTCGTCCATGGAATTGTCCAGGACTTCAGCGAAGAGGTGGTGCAGCGCCTTTTCATCGGTGCCGCCGATATACATGCCCGGTCGCTTGCGCACCGGCTCCAGCCCTTCCAGGACCTCGATATCCTTGGCGGAGTAGTCGCCGAAAAGATCGTCGCCTCCGGCGCTTTTTTTGCCGCCGGAACCGTTTTTACCGCCACGTTTACTCATAATTTTCTATTCATTAACACTTCGGGAATCGCTTGATGGCAGAACGATTTAGACCGGTTGCTGGAAGAGCGCAAAGCGCAATCAGGGATCGGGGAAATTCAGCGGTGACGAGATTGGGGAAAACTTGATGGCAGGCTGCATACTCTGCGGAGGCGCGCGCGAGGACTGGCTCAATTGTCCCATCGACGCCAAGACGCTGGCGCCGACACCCTATGGGCGCGTCACACGCTGCCGCAAATGCGGTCTTGGCGCGGTGGAGCCGTTGCCATCGCCGGAAGATTTACCGGGCTTCTACCAGCTTGAGGCCTATTACACCCATGGCGAATCGCATTTCCAGAAAGGCGAGGCGCAGAGCTTTTCCGACCGGGTTCGCGACAATCTCTCGTGGCGTTTCGACAAGGGTGAGCCCGCCAATCCCGACGCACTGATCGCGCTGGCGGGCAAGCCGGCGGACGAGATATGCGTGCTCGATATTGGCTGCGGTCACGGCGCTCTTTTAAAGCGGTTCCAGAAACTCGGCGCAAAGACCGCCGGACTGGACCCAGATCCTGACGCGCTTTCGCATCTGAAAGAGGCGGGCATTGAAGCGCACCAGGGAACCGGCGAAGCCCCGGCCGCGTCGCTCGATGGCCGGGTCTTCGACATTGTGGCGATGACCCATTCGCTGGAGCATTGTCTGGACCCCATGAAGGCGCTCGCCACGGCCTTTTCACTCGTGCGTCCGGGCGGTGTTTTTCTGTGTGAGGTTCCCAACTGCGCCTGCACGCATTTCGAGCGTTTTAATATTGTCTCGGAAATGTTCGATGCGCCGCGCCACCTTTATTTCTTTACGCCAGAAAATCTACGCATGGCGATTGAGCGAGCGGGATTTGTGGTGGAGAGCTATTATTATGACGGCTTTCTGCGGCATTTCCAGAATGGCTGGCGCGCGACGGAGAACCATATACGTGACGGCGTCGTCAAAAACGGCGGGGCGACGAGCGCTATGCCGCCGGTTCACTCAAGGCTTGAAACGGTCCGTTTGCTGATGGAAACCGCGCTTTCTTCTAAAGAGAAAAAATATGATTGCGTTGGGTTTGTGTCGCGCCGGCCCGCTTAGCGTAGCGGCCCCTACCGTTTTTGACCGCCGCGACCCGCGCCTTTCGTGAAGGCCGCCGCACCGGAAAGGGTTTCTCCCGAAGCGATAGTTTGAAGTCCGCGTCGCATTTCGTTGCGCATAGCGTCTTCTTCGGGAAGGTTCCATTGCTCAAATGCAGATAAGCGGTCATTGCGCATACATTGCTGGGGCAGGGCGACGATTTCCCCGGCAAGCGTTCTGGCCGCGGCAAGGGCGCCGCCTGTTGGCGCAATCCGATTGGCGAGCCCGATGTCAAACGCTTCCTGCGCAGCGACGGGCCGTCCGGTGAGGATCAAATCCATGGCTCGGGAATGACCGATTAGCCGCGGCAGGCGAACCGTGCCGAGATCAATCAGGGGCACGCCAAAGCGACGACAGAAAACGCCGAACACGCATCCTTCGGCGGCGACCCGAAGATCGCACCAGAGCGCCAGTTCAATTCCGCCTGCGACGGCGTAGCCTTCGACCGCCGCGATCACCGGTTTTGAAAGGCGCATGCGCGTCGGGCCCATTGGGGCAAGCGTGTTCACGGCGGTCTTGTCTTCGGCGAGTTCACGTTGGTCGCCCGAGGCGAGCGCTTTCAAATCCGCGCCGGCGCAAAAATTGCCGCCCGCGCCGGTCAGAACCGCAACGCATAGATCATCATTAGCGTCGAACTCTCTGAACGTTTCGAAAAGCGCCTTCGCGGTCGCGTTGTCGACCGCGTTGCGGCGGTCGGGCCGGTTGATCGTGACGATCAGCACCGGCCCTTCGGTCTCAATGAGAAGAGATGGCTTGTCGCTCATGGGCGCTATGGTCGAACGATGAGCCCTTGCGCGCAAGTGCGACGCGCAGTTCCAGACCATGTTGCAAACCGCAAAACCGGCAACCACTTTTGCTGCAATACGGTCTAGCCGATCCAGCCTTTGGCTTTCAGCTGCATCGACCACCATAAAAGCGCGGTGCTGATGACAACGATCATCACTGGCATGATCGCGGCGCCGGGGCCATAGACGGCTACGGAATTGGCGATGAACAGGGAATGAACCATCTGCACAGCGATCCCTGCGAGCGAAGCGCCGAAGACGGGGATGGCGAGTTTGTTGCGCAAGAGGAGCAAAGCAGAACCAGCGGCGCCGCCGAAAACGGCGACGGCGAAAGCGGCCGCGGCCCATGCCGGATAAGCGTCATAAAGTGCGCGTTCTGCGGCAGGCATCGCCGCTAGCGCTTCGTCGCTTATGGTCATTTGCTGAATGTAGGCGAAAACGCCTAGTAAATTCCAGATCAGCGCAAGCGCCGCGAGTATCCAGAACCAGACCGGCAATTTTGGTGATTGTGACATAACTCCCTCCATTTTTGATTTTATCTCACGCTTGGCCGTAGGCTTTTTTCAGCCACGCCTTGA
>JAUHYK010000129.1 GCA_030426465.1 Alphaproteobacteria bacterium | reverse complement strand
CGACTATCACGCGAACCATAAAACCGCACAAAAGGTTTCCGAGGAGCATGAGGCTCCCTGTGGAACGGGCGATTCAGACTGCCAACACTGCAACGCTGCGCAATTTTATAAAACCGCGTCCATCGCCGAGCTTGCCAGCCCGCTTCCTGCGTCGGCTGCGTTTTTTGTCATCCTTCATGATGATGCACTTGCATCAATCAGCCGCGTCAGCGCCATCTCATTTCAGGTTGCTTTGCGTAGACGCGGCCCGCCCGGCGAAACGCCAGTTTCTTTGAAAACTAAACTTCTGAATTAGGTTGGTCCTGACGCGCACTCTTTCGAGAGTGCGCCGATCGCGTTCGGCATGAAGATATTTGTGCCGCGCCTACAGCGGCGTCAGTTCACCACATTTTCCCCACTGACGTCTGACGTCGCCCCGAGGCAATCGCCCACCAAACGCGGACCCGAAATTCGCGCCAAATAAGCAATCAATAAGGACAAGCCCGATGAAAAATACGCTGACAGTTTCAACTTTAGCCATCCTCGCTTTCCTCGCTGCGCCCGCACTTGCCGCGCTGGATCAATCAGACATGGACCCAGCCGCCAAAATAGCTGGCGAGACCATGGATCATGGCGACCATTGCGGCATGCCGACCGGCGAAGGCGTGATCAACGCCCTTGATGTCAAAAAGTCGAAAATCGATCTCACTCATGAACCGATTGAATCGATCGGTTGGCCGGAGATGAAAATGCAGTTCTCCATTTTGAAACCGGTCGATCTCTCCGCCTTCGCGGTCGGCGAGCGCGTCCACTTCATGCTGAAGGCCGAAAAAGACAAGTCCTACTCTATTGCAATGATGTGTTCGCTCGACGCCGACGAAGGAACGCATGAAGCCTGCATGGCGAAAATGCACGATGTCGCCATGAAGTCGGCGTCCGAGGAGGGCGTCGCCTGCCCGATGGGCGAAATGGACGGCATGAAGGGCATGGACCATGGCGACATGGGCAAGTCCGGCGACGCCGCGAAATCCGACCACAAAGGCCATCACTAACAATAATGGCGGCGCGCCCTGGCGCGCCGCGCCGTCGCAGCCGCGGCAAGAGTAATTCTGATTGGAGACTTAGAATGTATTCGCGAAGACGATTTATGCAGGCAGGCGCCGCGGGCGGCGTCATCGCCTCCGCAACCGGTTTGCTGCCCGCTTGGGCGAAAAGCGCCAGCGCCGGCAATACCGGCATTTTTGAGCTTGCCGGCAATTCGTTCGACCTGACCGTCGGCCATAGCGCCGTTGAAATTGGCAAGCGCCGCGGCCACGCGATTACGGTCAACGGGACCGTTCCGGGCCCGCTCCTGCGTTTTCGCGAGGGCGAGAAGCTGACGCTCCGCGTCAAGAATATGCTGGACGAGGACACATCGATCCACTGGCATGGGCTTCTGGTGCCGTTCTATATGGACGGCGTTCCCGGCGTCTCCTTCCCCGGCATCAAGCCGGGCGAAACTTTCACCTATGAATATGCCGTCCCGCAATACGGCACATACTGGTATCACTCCCATTCGGGACTGCAGGAGCAAGCGGGCCATTACGGACCGATCATCATCGATCCCGCCAGCGCCGATCCCGTCACATCAGACCGCGAATATGTGCTGGTGCTATCGGACTGGTCTTTCGAGCATCCGCACAAGGTCTTCGCCAGAGTCAAAAAGGATATGGAGGTCTACAACTTCCAGCAGCGGACAATTGGCGACTTTGTCAGCGACGTTGGAAAGAACGGGCTCGGCGCAACCCTCGAAGATCGCGCGATGTGGGGCCAGATGCGCATGTCCCCAACGGACATCTCGGACGTTACGGCGGCCGCTTACACCTACCTGATCAACGGCCATGCGACCGCTGACAACTGGACGGGCATATTCAACCCTGGCGAACGGGTGCGTCTGCGGATCATCAACGCGTCGGCGATGACGATCTTCAATTTCCGGATTCCCGGCTTGCCAATGACAGTCGTCGCCGCCGACGGCCTCAATGTGCGGCCGGTCGAGACCGACGAGTTCCAGATCGGCGTTGCGGAGACCTATGACGTGATTGTCGAGCCAAAACGCGCGCGGGCCTTTCCAATCGTCGCGGAATCGATCGACCGCTCCGGTCAGGTCGTCGCCACTTTCGCGCCCGAACCGGACATGCGCGCGACGGCGCCGCTGCTACGCGACCGCCCGACCCTGACCCACAAGGACATGGGCATGGCCGCAATGGCCGGCATGAATCATGGCGGCATGGATCACGGGGCCATGGCAAGCGGCTCGAAGGCGCCGGGACCGAATGTTCAAGGGTCAATGGATCATGCGGCCATGGGGCACGGAACCAGTGCGGACACAAACGACGGCGCGGTCAAACCGGACATGGCGAGCATGCCCGGGATGTCTGAAGACAAGTCAGGAATGTCTTCCATGTCGCACGACATGTCCGGCGGTGCGATGCAGGAACACAATCACAAGACCGACGCCGGCGTCGACAATGTCGCCATGGCGCCGACCAATCGTCTCGATGAACCCGGCCTCGGTCTCGAAGATGTGCCGCATCGCGCGTTACGCTATTCGCAACTTCGAAGCCTTGATCCGAATCCGGACACGCGCGCGCCGGAACGGGAAATGGAAATCCATCTCACCGGCAATATGGAGCGGTACATGTGGTCGTTCGACGGCGTGAAGTTTTCCGCCGTTGAAAAACCAATCATCTTTCATGAAGGCGAACGCCTCCGCGTCACACTCGTCAACGATACAATGATGACGCACCCGATCCATCTACATGGCATGTTTTTCGATCTTGTTGTCGATGAAGGCGATCACAAGCCGCGCAAGCATACAGTGAACGTCAAGCCGGGCGACAAATTGTCATTCGATGTCTCGGCGGAACATGTCGGGGACTGGGCGTTCCATTGCCATCTGTTATTTCACATGCATGCCGGGATGATGCAGGTCGTGTCACTGTTACCACGCGACGGCGCCGCGCCAATCGCGCCTGACGAGATGAAAATGGACCACAAGGCGATGGGCCACGAAGGCATGGATCACGGCTCCATGAAGATGTCCGACGAGACCATGAAACCGAGAGAGATTTCATCTCCCGACCACTCGAAAATGACACATGGGAGCGAGCACTGATGGCGAAGGCAACATATTTCTCGGCCGCCGGCGGCGCCTGTTTCATTCTTGCGTTGGCGATTGCGCCTGCGAAAGCGGAGGATCCGACCCAACCCTGGTCGCAGGCCGACAGCTATTACGGTCCGACAGAAATGGCGGAAGCACGACGCGCCGTCCAGAAAGAGCATGGCGGCAATACCATGTATTACGTGCTCGCCGACCGGCTGGAATACCAAACCAATGACGGCGATCCGTTGCTGCTGTTTGACGGCCAGGGCTGGTGGGGCGGAGACCGGAATAAACTGACCCTCAAGTCCGAGCTCGAATATGACCTGACGGCTGATCGTTTCGAAGAGGCTGAGATTCAGGCGTTGTGGACACGGCCGATCGCCCGCTACTTCGATCTACAGGCAGGCGTGCGCCATGACTTTACAGCCGGCGCCGATCGAACCTTCGGCGTTCTCGGCGTGCAAGGCCTTGCGCCCTACTGGTTCGAAATCGACGCCGCCGCCTTTGTCAGCGGCGACGGTGATGTCTCAGCCCGGGTCGAACTTGAATATGAACTGTTGCTGACGCAGCGACTCATTCTTCAACCGCGTACGGAGTTGAATTTCGCCATTCAGTCCGTTGAGGAGGTCGGCGTTGGCAGCGGCTTATCCACAGCCGAAGTCGGGGCGCGCCTCCGCTACGAAATCAGGCGGCAGTTTGCGCCCTATGTAGGCGTCTCGTGGACGCGCTCGGTCGGGGAAACAGCTGACTTTGCGCGCGCTGACGGCGAAGACCCCGGCGGCGTTTCATTCGTCGCCGGATTGCGGCTTTGGTTCTAGGGAGGAACACCAATGGAAAATATGATTGAACCGAATATTCATCCGATCCTTGTTCATTTTGCTTATGCGCTGTCGATAACAGCTTTTGTCTCGTACACGCTGGCGTCATTGGCGCCGTCGGGGAAATGGCGTGAATCGCTCCGTCCGGCTGCGGACTGGATGCTCGCATTTGGCGCCCTTTCAATCGTCGCGACGATTGCGGCGGGATTTCAGGCTTACTACTCGGTTGCACACGACGGACCGTCGCATGCGGCAATGACAGTTCATCGCAATTGGGCAGTCCCTTCGGGCGCCGCGATCTTGTTATTGGCGCTCTGGCGCTGGCGGGCGCGCACGAAAGCGGCCTCACCGATATTCGTTGCGCTCCTCGCCGTCGCAGCTCTCTCCTTGTCGGTCACGGCATGGTGGGGTGGAAAGATCGTCTATGGCTACGGTCTCGGTGTGAAAAGCATGCCCACCGTCACCGGCGAAGGCCATGACCACGAGCATGCGCCAGGCCAGGAGCATGGCGGCACAGCAACAACTTCTGAGTCCGAAGAACACGACAATATAGACGGCCATCATGACAAGGACCCGGAAAACGCCGCCGAGAATGCGGAGCACGACGATAGCGATGGTCACCATGATGACGATGCAGGACTGTCGACGCCAGCGCGCGCCGTCGAGGCTGGTTCTCCGGAAGCCGTCGTCAACGCCTATGGCGCCGCATTAAAAGCAAAAGATGAAGCCGCCCTGCGCGCACTATTGGCGCCTGATGTCATCATCGCCGAGGGCGGCGGCGCCGAGCGCTCAGTCGAAGAATATGCCGGTCACCACATGCCGGCCGACATGGCGTTTACGGCGGCGGTCGAGTTTTCACTGAAGAAGCGTGATGTGATCGAAAACGCCGATCTCGCAACAGTCATTTCCGAGTCGCAGGTTCATGGAACATACAAGGGCGAAAACGTGCATTCGAGAATGATGGAAACGATGGTCTTGCGCCGCGAGGGCGGCCAATGGCGCATTGTTCACATCCATTGGTCGTCTGCGCCGATCACGGGTGAACATGAACACTGATGTCCGATGAGCACCGTAAAAGCGAATACAAGAAAGGCAGCCTGACGCTTTTCGGCACGGTCGCCATGGGAACCGGCGTCATGATCGGCGCCGGCATATTCGCCCTCACCGGTCAGGTGGCGGAGTATGCCGGTCCTTGGTTCCCTGCGGCGTTCCTGCTCGCCTCCATCATCAGCGCGTTTAGCGCCTACACTTACATCAAGATGTCGAACAAATATCCGTCGGCCGGCGGCATCGCGATGATTTTGCACAAGGCCTATGGGCAGTCGGCTGTTAGCGGGGCGTGCGCCCTGTTGATGGCGTTTTCAATGGTCATCAACGAAAGCCTGGTTGCCCGCACCTTCGGAACCTACACGCTGCAGCTTTTCGACGTTGAAAATAGCACAACGCTGGTTCCGGTCCTCGCTGTCGGGCTCATTGTCTTTGCATTTCTGATCAATCTGGCCGGCAATAAATACATTGGAGCGGTTTCGAAAATCACGGCCGTCCTCAAAGTCGGCGGCATATTGGCCTTCGCCGGCGCCGCGCTTTGGGCGTCGGGATTTTCGTTCGAGGCGGCGAGCGCTTCCCAGAATTCTGACTCTTCTTTCACCGGGTTCCTGGCCGGCGTCGCGTTGGCGATCCTCGCCTACAAGGGCTTCACGACGATAACAAACAGCGGCGATGAGGTAAAAAACCCGAACCGCAATGTCGGGCGCGCAATCATGATCTCGCTGGGAATTTGTCTCGCTGTTTACATGGCGGTTGCTTTCGCCGTGGGCTCGTCGTTGACCATCGATGAATTGGTCGCCGCAAAAGATTATTCGCTCGCCGAGGCGGCGCGCCCGGCGCTCGGGCAATATGGCGTCATTTTCACCGTGGCGATTGCGATTATCGCAACATCGTCAGGGTTGCTAGCCAGCGTGTTCGCCGTGTCGCGCATGCTCGCCATGCTGACGGAAATGAATCTTATCCCGCACAGCCATTTCGGCATGCCGGGACGCATTC